>JBCBRF010000057.1:0-19731 GCA_039819865.1 Pseudomonadota bacterium
GATCTTGCCGACCTTGAACATAGCCGGCCCGTAACCCTGACGCGCCGAGCGACAGAGCCACTCGACCGATTTCTTCGTGTTGTAAAACCCGCTGCCTTCGTGGATGGAGCAACACAAAGCGTCTCCAACCTTATACTGCGCGACTGGATCGCCTATTTCCGCTGCATCGATATTTTTCTGATAAACGACTTCGTCTTTGGAAATATTGACGCCTTCGACGCCAATGGCGACGCAACCGGTCAAAAGGGCGGCGACGACCGCCATGACGGCGAAGCTTCGCCATGATCGCAACATTACGACGTCCCCCATTGCGCTGACGGTCGGTTGTACGACACGCACCAAAGAAAGCGCGCGCCGCGGGCCGATGGCGGTTCTCAAAGCCAGTCGTTCAACACGATCTTCGCCAGACCGGAAGCGCCGCGGCGGCCAAGGAGTGTTCAGTTCCGGCCAGAGCCGCCGTGGGATCTTTGACGATCTCGAAACACCTTCGGCGTCGCGCCGGTCCATCGCTTGAAACTTCGCGCGAAGCTCGAGGGCGCGTCGAAACCGAGTTCGTAGGCGATGGCCTGCACCGGTCGGGCGCTGTCGGCGAGCATCGTCCGCGCGCGCCTCTCCCGGACCTGATCCACCAGATTGCGGTAGGACGCGCCCGAGCGCTGCAGTTGTCGCCGCAGGTTGCGCTCGGAATAACCGAGCGCCGCGGCGGCCTCCGCCAGCGGCGCGCCGAGATTTCGCTCCGTCTCCAGAAAGGCGACGACCCGGCTCGCAACAGTGGTCTCGAACGCCAGGTCGGCCGCGAATTCCTCGCACAGCGCCACGAGCCGCCGGTGATTGATCGGATCGGCGCCGGGCAGGGGCTGGTTCAAGAGCTCCGCGGGAAAAACGAAGCGGTGTTCGCTGGAGTCGAAGCGGATCGGAAAGCGGATCGGCGCCGCCGACGCGCGCCAACCGTCCGGCTCGCGGATCGCCATCTCCGCTCGCGATGCGACCCGCGGCGTGCGCAACATCGCCCGGCAAAGCGTCTCGCAAACGACAAGCGCGCTGCTGAAGATGAAATAGTCGATGTCGCCGAACGCGAGCTTGGGGCGAAACCGAATGGACGCCTCGCCAGAGTTCAAGTCGGACCGCCTTTCGGCGGCGGTGAACTCGATGGCGGGAAAAGTGAGAAAGAAAAAGCGATCGATGACCTTGAGCGCTTCGTGGAACCGCGGGGCGTTGAGGGCGGCGTAAGCCGGGAGCCCGATGAAGTTCGGCTCAAAACGCGCTGCGAGCTTCGGCCCGAGATGGGCGTCGCCCGTCACGGCCAGCGCGTTCCGGACGAACCGGCGGACCGTCTCGAAGCTGCTGCGAAAAGACGGATCCTCGAGACGGTCCGCGGTGAGGCCGGTCCCCGCCAACAGCGCCTCCGGCTCGTAGCCGTCGCTGCGGAGCGCGCGAAAGACGAAGCCCGGATAGTTCATCGGCACTGCGGGATCGTCCGCGGCGAAGGTCTTCGGATGCATGCGTCGCAGACCTCTCGTTCTCGGCGCTCCGATCGCCGCGGCGGTTCGTCCTTTCGCCGCCGCGGCGCGCCCCTTCGATCGCGGCGGCTGTTGGCGGTCGATCCCTCGTTCGCGTCGCGACCAAACCACATTTTCGCGGTTCGCGGCGCGCCGCGTCGCGCGATCGACCTCCGGTTCAGCCGGATCGACCAAGCCCCCCGACAAAGCGCGCCAGCCGGCGGCAGGCCGCCTCGATCTCCGGCTCGGGCGCCGCCATGGACAGGCGCAGATGGCCGGCGGCGCTCGGTCCGAAAGCGGCGCCGTCGAGCACGGACACGCCCTCCGCCTGGAACAGGCGCTCGGCGAAGGCGGCTGTGGAGAGGCCGATCTCCCGGATCAGAGGGCGGATATCGACGAGCGCGAACATGCCGGCCTCGGGCAGCTCGACGCGCAGGCCGGAGATCTGGGCCAGGCCGGCCATCAGCGCGTCGCGACGGCGGCGGTAGACGGCGCGCATCTCCTCAGGCGACGTCGGATCGTCGAGCGCCGCCAGAGCGCCCGCCTGGGCGAAGCCGGGCAGCCCGTAAAGAGCGCAGTGGCCGAGCGCGTCGAACGCCTCGATCAGCGGAGCGGGGCCGATCGCCCAGCCGACCCGCCAGCCGGTCATGGCGTGCGATTTCGAAACGCCGCCGACCGTGACCGTGCGCTCGGCCATGCCGGGCTCGGAGGCGATCCAGCCATGGGCGCGCTCAAAGGCGAGCGCGGCGTAAACCGTGTCGGCGATCACCCAGAGATCATGCGCGCGGGCGATCTCCGCGATCCGGGCGCGCTCTTTCGGCGACAGCACGACGCCGGTCGGGTTGTTCGGGTCGCCGATCATAAGCGCCCGGGCGCGCGGGGTGACCGCGGCTTCGAGCGCGTCGAGATCCGGGCGGAAGCCGGTCTCCGCCGGGCTCGGGGTGCGGATCAGCGTCGCGCCCGCAGCCGTCACCGTCGGCGCGTAGGAAACATAGGTGGGCTCCGGCGAGAGCGCCTCGTCGCCCGCGCCGAGGACGCAGCGCGCGGCGAAGTAGAGCGCGTTCTGCGCGCCGGCGGTGATCATCACGTTCTCGGGCCCGACCGCGACGCGTGCGCGCTCGGCGAACCAGGCGGCGACGCGGGCGCGGAGCTCGGGCCGGCCGAGGATGCCGGTGTAATGGGTGTCGCCGGCGTCGAGCGCCGCCTTGGCCGCCGCGCGGATCGGGGCCGGCGTGTCGAGATCCGGGTCGCCCACGGACAGGATCAGGACGTCCTCGCCGCGGGCCTTGGCGGCGAGCGCGCGGGCGTGGATCGCCCAGGCGCCGACGCCCTCCGCCGCCGCGCCGGCCGACAGCCGCTCGACCAATGGTGAGAACCTCATCCGATCGCCCTCGCTCTCAACGGGCGCATCGGCCGACGCGCGCTCGCTCTCGCCCTCGCCTGCCGCGCCCGTATCCGGCGGTCAACTCCCGCGACGCGGGATCGGCCGCGCGGCGAGGCGGCGCTCGACTTCCAAGCCCGGGCGTGGTGGGAAGAGGGCCAGCGCGCGCCCGCGCTACTGGAGATCGACCATGTTCGGCTTTCCCAATCCGTTTCAGCCGTTCGCGCCCGCCGCGGCCCCGAGCGACGACCGCTCGACCAGCGGCAAAGGAACGGGCCGGATCGTCCTGATCAACACCTTCGTCGTGCCGACCCATATGGAGGACGCGTTCCTGCAATGGTGGCGGATGAGCCGGATGTTCTTCAGCGCGCAGCCGGGTTTCGTGTCGGCCAAGCTGCACCGAAGCCTCGACCAGAAAGAGCGCTACCGCTTCATCAACGTGGCGGAGTGGGACAGCCCCCAGGCCTATCGAGACGCGCTCGGATCGATCTGGAGCGCCGTGCCGCGGCCCACCATTCCGGGCATGGAGTGGCACCCGGCGCTGTACGAGGTGATCGAAGAGTAAGCGGTCAGCCGCGTCCGCCGGCGATCCGAAGCGCGGCCTCGACCGCGGCTTCAGGGGATGTGAGCACCGGCGTGCCGGGAGAGCGGCGCTCGATCCGCTCTCGAGCGCGCCTCATAGAGGCTTGGGCGAGGATGATCGCGGACGTCGGGCCGTCCTGCTCCAACTCGTAGGCGACGGCCGCGTCGATCGCCTCCGCGAAGGCGTCGACGTCGCCCGCCTCGAACGCCGGCCAGGCGCCCTCGCAGAACACAGGACGGGGGGCGAGGGCGACGCCGGCCTCCGCGGCGCAGGCGTTCAGGAGCGAGAGGGTGGGCGCGCGCGTGCTCTCCAGACAATAGGCGACCACGGGATCGGGACCGAGGCTCGTCGCGCGCTCGAGCATCGGGCGGTCGATCCGCAGCGTCGGCGCGTCGGCCTCTACGCGGTCGACGAAGGGACCCAGCGTCGAACAGGTGCAGAGGATCACGTCGACCGGCGGGAAACCGCGAAACGCATCCTCGAGGCGCTCCGCCAGCTCCGATGTCAGGCCGTCCGCCATCGCGGTCGCGAGGAGGTCGGCCTCCAGGCGGTGCACGGCGGTCGCCGCGGCCGCGGCCGAGGCCAGCAAGGCGTCGAAGGTCGCGATGTGGATCTCGGCGGTGTGGAGGAAACCGATGCGCATCTGAAGCTAGTCCAAAGTCCGGGCGGCGAAGGCGATCCGGGCGGCGGCCGACGCCGCGACCAGCGCCGCATAAAGATAGGCGAGCGGGGCGAAAGCGGTCGGGAACAGGCACCAGAGGCAGGTGACGAGGATGGTCTCGAAGCCCTCGGCGAGCCCCGCGAGGTAGAACAAGTTCTTCTCGCCCTGCGCGTTGGATTCGGCGCCGCGCTTCTCGGCCATGATGGCGTAGGCGAGGAAGCTCGAGCCGTTGGCGAAGTAGGTCAGCAGCAGGGTCGCCGCGGCGAGCGCGTTGGCGGCGGGATCGGCCCAGGCGAAAGCGACCGGGACGGCGCCGTAGAAGATGAAGTCGAGAACGATGTCGAGAAAGCCGCCGCGGTCCGTCTTCACCGTCGCCCGCGCCACCGCGCCGTCGAGACCATCGGCGAGGCGACTGACCAGGATGAACGCCAGGGCGAGGCCATAGGCGCCGAACGCGATGGCCAAGCAGCCGGTCATGCCGATAGCAAACCCCGCCCAGGTGACCGCGTCGGCGGTCACCCCGGCGGCGGCGAGCCGCGCCCCCAGCCGATTCAACGGCGGGTCGATCAGAGGCCTGATGCGGGCGTCGAACATGCGCGCCCCTCTTCGGAAAATCGTCCCCGCCGGATTGCTTAGCGGATCGCGGCGCGCTCGGCGCGGGTTTCGAGCCAGCGGGCGGCTGATTCGCCCGCCCAACGCCCGGTAGCGATGCACGCAGTCAACAGATATCCGCCGGTCGGGGCGTCCCAGTCGATCATTTCGCCCGCCAGAAACAGGCCGGGCGCGTCCTTCGCCATCAGGCTCGCATCGATCCCCGGCCAGTCGACGCCGCCCGCGGTCGAGATCGCCTCGGCGATCGGGCGCGCGCGGAGAACCGGCAGCGGCAGCGCCTTGATGCGAGCGGCGAGCGCCAGAGGTTCAGACGGGAGCGGCCCGGCTTCGCGCAACAGAGCCGCTTTCACGCCGACCAGGCGCGCCGCCTTGCGGAGCCAGTTCGCCGTCGACGCCTTGCCCCGCGGCTTGGCGAGCGCTTCGGACAGCGCGGCCTCGCTCCGGTCCGGCGAGAGATCGAGCGTCAGCGTCGCCGGGCCGGCGCGCAGGCGGGCGCGGAGCGCGTCCGACAGCGCGTAGATCGCGCCGCCCTCGAGCCCGTGGGCGGTCGCCACGCACTCGCCGCGGACCGGCGGCGCGCCCCCGACGGACAGGGCCGCGCCCTTGATCGGGGCGCCGGCGAAGCGCGCGCGGAAATGCTCGGACCAGGCGATCTCGACGCCGACATTCGACGCTTCGAAGGGGCGGACCGGGGCATGGGCGCCAAGCGCGTCGGTCCAGGCGCCGTCCGAGCCGAGTCGCGGCCAACTCGCGCCGCCGAGCGCCATGACGACCGCGCCGGCCTCGACCGCCTCGCCGCCCTCGGGCGTCTCGAAGCGCGCGCGGAAGGCGTCGTCGCGCCGCTCGAGGCCGGTCCAGCGCCAGCGCGTGCGGATCTCGACGCCGTCGCTCTCCAGCCGCGCGCGCCAGGCCCGAAGCAGGGGCGAGGCCTTCATCGCGCGGGGAAAGACGCGGCCCGACGGGCCGACGAAGGTCTCCTGCCCGAGCCCGTGCGCCCAGGCGCGGATCTGGCGCGGGCCGAACGCCGCGAGCATCGGCGAGAGTTCGCCGCCGCCCTGCGCATAGGATGCGCGGAACGCCTCGGGCTCGGCGTCGAAGGTCAGGTTCAGACCGCTCTTGCCGGCCATCAGGAATTTCCGCCCGACCGTCGGCATCCGCTCCGCGAGCAGGATGCGCGCCGGGCGGCCGGCCAGACGCTCCGCGGCGACCTCCGCGGCCGCGAGACCCGCTGGTCCGCCGCCCACGATCAGCAGGTCGGCGCGCTCGTCGTCCCTCGTCTTTGTCCGATCCATCGGCCCCGACATTTCCCAAAATCGACTTCGAGCGGCCCGGACAGGTCGCTGTGAGACGGGCGGCTCCCGGCGCGGCCCGCCACACTGACGGCATCGGGCCCGACCGACGCCCCCGAGACCGCATCGCCTCGACAGCTTCAGGAGGATCCGCCGATGGCCCCGCTCGACGACCGCTCCACCGAGATCGACCCGCTGGCGCCCCACCGGGCCGCGCTCTCGGCGGTGGTGCGACCGGTCTCGACCGCGCAGGGCCTGCCGAACGCCTTCTACCGCGATCCGGCGCTCTACGAAGTCGAAAAGCGCCGCGTGTTCTTCGACGGTTGGGCGGGGCTCGGCTTCGCGCACGAGGTCCCGGCGCCAGGCGACGCCAAGCCGGTCGATTATCTGGGTCAGCCGCTCTTGCTGCTGCGCGACCGGTCGGGCGCGGTCCGGGTCTATCAAAACGTCTGCCGGCACCGCGGCATGATCCTGATTGAGGCGCCGCGGAAGATCGAGGGCGCGATCCGCTGCCCCTATCATTCCTGGTGCTACGGGCTCGACGGGCGGCTGGTCTCCACCCCCCATGTCGGCGGGCCGGGGCGGAACACGCATCCGGACGTCGACCGCGGCGCGCTCGGGCTGTTGGAGGTGCGCGCGCATGTCTGGATGGGCGTGGTCTATGTGAACCTCTCAGGCGACGCGGCGCCGTTCGAGGAGGCGCATGCCGAGATCATCGGGCGCTGGGCGGAGTTCGACCGCCCCGCCCTGTTCGGCGGGCCCGAGAGCGCGTTCGAACTCGATGTCGCCTGCAACTGGAAGCTCGCCGTCGAGAATTATTGCGAATCCTATCACCTGCCCTGGGTGCATCCCGGGCTGAACAGCTATTCGCGGCTCGAGGACCACTACAATATCTGCGAGTACGGCCATTACTCCGGGCAGGGCAGCCTGGTCTATTCGCCGCGGATCGGCGACGGGTCGGATGCGTTCCCGGATTTCGACGGTTTGTCCGGGAAATGGGACGAAGGGTCCGAGTATCTGACGCTGTTTCCGAACGTCATGCTCGGCGTGCACCGGGACCACACCTTCGCGATTCTGCTCGAACCGAGAGGGCCGGCGTGGACTCGCGAGCGGGTGGCGATCTTTTACGCCGATGACAGCGCCCTCTCCGAGCCGCGGCGCGCGCTGCGCGCGGAGCACGCGGCGCAGTGGAAAGAGGTGTTCGTCGAGGACGTGTTCGTGGTCGAGGGCATGCAAAAGGGCCGCGAGGCCGATCGGTTCGACGGCGGGCGGTTCTCTCCCGCAATGGACGAGCCGACGCATGTATTCCACGACTGGGTCGCGCGGCGGATGGGGGCCGAGGGCTGATGGCGGACGGGCTGGCCGCCAAGCCGCCGGCGAGCCCGCGGGACGCGATCAACGCGGCGCTGCTGGCGGCGCATGCGGAGCATGATCGCAGCGCGCTGATCCGGTGCTACGCCGAGGCCGCCGATCTGGTGGCGGAGCAGGATTTCGACGCCGCCGCGTTCTATCTCACGCACGCCTATGTGTTCGCGCTCGAGGCGGGCGATCCGCGGGCGGCGGCGCTGCGCGCGCGGCTTGTCGCGGCGGGGCGGGAGTCCTAGCCTCTCCGCCAGACATCCCAGATGTGGAGAACGCGATGCGCCACGATCCCGACCGCGTCGTCTATGTGAACGGCGATTTCACGCCTGCGTCGGAGGCGCGGATCTCCGTGTTCGACCGCGGCTTCCTGTTCGGCGACGGGGTCTATGAGGTCTCGAGCGTGATCGACGGGAAACTGATCGACAACGCGGCGCATCTCGCGCGGCTCGATCGGTCGATGCGGGCGCTCGAGATCGCGCGACCGGCGACGGATGAGGCGATCCTGGCCGCGCAACGGGAGCTGATCGCGCGCAACGCTCTGGTCGAGGGGCTGGTCTATCTGCAGGTCACCCGCGGCGCGGCGGAGCGCGATTTCAGCTTTCCGACCGATGCGGCGCCGAGCCTCGTGATGTTCACTCAGGCGAAGGCGGTCGTCGACAATCCGAAGGCCGAGACCGGGATCTCGGTCGCGCTGGTTCCCGATCTCCGTTGGAAGCGGCGCGACATCAAGACCGTGAACCTGTTGCCGGCCTCCTGGGCGAAGCACCAGGCGGCGGCGCTCGGGGCGGACGACGCCTGGATGGTGGAGACGGACGGCGACGGGGTGGAGCGGATCACCGAGGGCAGTTCGAACAACGCCTATATCGTGACCGCAGAGGGCGTGGTGGTGACGCGGCAGCTCGGGACCGAGATCCTGCACGGCATCACGCGGAAGGCGGTGCTGAAGCTCGCCGAGGAGGCGCAGATCCGGATCGAGGAGCGCGCCTTCACGCCCGAGGAGGCGAAGGCCGCGGTCGAGGCGTTCAGCACCTCCGCGAGCGGATTCGTCATGCCGGTGGTCTCGATCGACGGCGCGCCGGTCGGCGACGGGCGGCCAGGGCCGATCGCCCGGCGGCTCCGGGGGCTTTACATCGAGATGGCCCGGGCCGAGGCGAGCGGGTAGGGCTGCGGCTCCTAGAGGGCTCGCAGCGTTGTTTTGATTTCCGATGTTGAAGCCCGTCGAACGTCAGGTCCTCAAGCGCCGGCCGCTCAAATCATTTCTTGAAAATGACTGCGTTCCCGGTGCTGAGCGCTGCAAACGGGATGTTGTTCTTTTTACAAAACTCGATGACCGCCCGCGAACAGCCTTGGTATTTTCCGCCAGCCGGCCATGGACCAAAATCATCGACGACCATCACGCCGCCGTGTGAAACACGCGGAAAAAAGTACTCGAGACTATCTCGCGTCGGCTCGAACAGGTCTACGTCGATGTGCACGAAACGATATGTTTGGTCGGGTACTTTTTCAAAGGCATCTGGAATCCAACCTTCGAAGATCGAAACATTTGGGAATTCTCGGAGCGTGTTGCGCACGTGATCGACCGATGTGTTGCTAAAGCGCCCTTGGAATTTTTCAGGAAGGTTATCCTCCGCCGTTGGCGGACTTAATCCTTTGAATGAATCAACAATAACGTGGCCGGCCCCAGTGAATTCCGCGTCTTTATCTCTTATGGAATTGCAAATCAAAAATGACGAAAGCCCACGCCAGCAGCCCGCCTCGGCAGAACACCCCGGAATGTTTCTAACAAGCTCAAATATTTGCAGCAGGTTGTAAAACCGAGGCCGCCTCAGGTCGGAATCGGGTGTTTGGGATGTTTCCAGACCCCACTCATAGAGCGCTTCAAAGCCGGCGAAGGGATGATTCATATTGCGAACACTCGATGGGAGCCCGATTTAGAACGGCGCGGCGATATCTGACCCTACCAGGGTTCGCAGGATCAGTCTCCGCTGCGACGGACGCGGGCGATCTCTTCGCGGACGATCTGCTCGACCAGGCTCGGCAGGTTCTCGTTCAGCCATTCCGCCAGCATCGGCTTCACCGCCTCGCGCGCGATGGCGTCGAGATCGCCGTCGTCGAGGTTCGAGCGGGCGCGGGCGCGCTCGAAGATCGACCGAGCGGCGGGCCCCTGGGGGTCGGTCAGGGCCTCGATCGCGCGCATCGCGGCCGCCTGGCTCGCTTCGGTGAGCAATGCGTCGCGCTCCGCCGCCTCCGCAGGGCCGAGCGCGCGCATCCGGGGCGTCAACTCGAGCACATCGGGCCCTTGCGGCGGCTCCGGCGGTTGAGGCGCGAGAGCGCGGGATTCTTCGCTCGGGCCGGACCCTGGAAGACGCCGACGCTGCTCGCCGGTCAGACCGAGGAACTCCGCGATCTCCGGCTGCGGCGGCGGGCGATTGAGGGAGTGCTCGCCGCGCTCCAAGCGCTGCATGGCCAGGGCTTTGATCTGAGCGGCGATCTTGTCGACGATCGCCCCGAACCGAGGATCGAGCGGCGCGCCGCGGGAGCGCGGCCGGCTCGGGCTCGGCGGCAGACGGGGGCCGACCTCGCCTCGGACCGGCTCCGGCTCCGGCTCCGAGTCCAGGCCGAGGTCGCCGGGCGCTTCAGGCCGGTCCGCGGCGACCGGATGGGACGGCGTCGCCGGGGCGGCGTCCGGGATCTCCTCGGCGTCCTCGACATCCGGCGCGGCGGGCGCGGCGATCTGCGGTCCTGAAGCCTGGCTCGTGACGACCAACTCACGGGGCGTCGCGCGTTCGGTCTCCTCAGCGTCGAGCGGCTCCGGCGCGGCGGTCGACGTCTGGAGAGACGGCTCAGTCGGCGGCTCGGTCGACGCCTGTTCCGCTTCGGCGATGACCGGCGGCTCTGGCGTCGGGTCGGCCTCGGTCGCCAGCTCGGCGCCGCTCAGCTCGGCTTGCGCCTCATCGCGGGTTCGGTTCGCCTCGCCGCCATCCAGAGAGAAGACCGCGTCGCGCAACTCCGGCAGCGCCGCGCCGATCCGGGCGGCCACGCTCGGCTCGGCGCGCTTGCGTTCGCCTACCGCCGACGCCTCGCGCGCCGCCGCGCCCGGCTCGGGGGCCGGCGGGCGGGCGTCGACCGCGGGCAGCGGGACGCGGTGATCCTGCTTCGGAGGCGCGGACGCGTCGGAGCGCGGCGCTTCGACGGCGGCGTTCGCCCGCCGTTCTTCGGGCGCGACGTCCGGCGGAGTCGCTTTGGCGGTCGACGGCGTCTGACGGCTTTGGGGCGGTTGCGCGCGCCTATCAGCGTCGGCGTCGGCTTTGAGATCGCGTCGCCCGGGCCGATCGGCGCGCCACTGTTCCTCAGCGGCGCCGACCGTCGTCTCAGCGGCGGCGTCGGTTTCGGTCTCGGTTTCGGGTTCGGGTTCGGGTTCGGGTTCGGAGACGCCGACTTCAAACGCCGTTTTCAGAAAAGCGTCGAGAGACGGCCAGGGATCGCCGCCCGCGTCTCGCGCGTCCGCCTCCGCGGTCGAGAGGTCCTTCAGAAGGGTGTCCGCGAGCGCGTCGATCTCGGCCCGACGGTCCGCCGCGGCTTCGGCCGTCTCTTCCGGCTCGACGCCAAGACTGCGCCGGATCGAGCCCAGAATCTCCTTCATCGAGCGTTCTTCGCCGGCGGGGCCGCTCGCGGCCGCCGGTTCCGATCCTGAGCCCCTTCCCCAAAGCGCCGAGGATTTGGTGGTCACCGAACGGGATCCTCCTCAGGATTCAGCAGTTGCCCCAGGCTGGCGACGCCGAGATGGTGGCCGGCGGCTCGCCGGGCGCGCATCGCATGGCGCCGGGTGGTCGAAGTCCTGGGGCTTCAGGGCCGCCAATTCCGCCGCCATTGCGTGTCTTCGGTCTGCGGCAGCGCGCGAGACAACGGCTGGCCTCCGACATAGCTGGGGCGACCGCGCGGCCGCAACTCCACATCCAGATCCAGATGCGCTACCGTCAGACGGCCGATCGCGGAGAGCAGCGAGTACGCGGCGATGTATTCCTGGCTGCGGCTGTCGACCAGGGTGGTCTGAGCGTCGAGCAGCTCCTGTTCCGCATCAAGCACGTCGAGCGTGGTCCGGGCGCCGACCTTGGCCTCTTCCTGCACGCCCTCTAGCGCGATGCGCGCCGCGCGGATCTGGGAGCGGTTCGAGTCGATCTGGGCCCGGGCCGTGATCAGGTTCTGCCAGGCGATGCCGACGCTCTCGATGATCTCACGGGTCGTCTGCGACAGCTCGGCGCGACGCTGATCGGCCAGCGCCTGGGACTGGAAGACCTCGCTGCGCAGCGCGCCGCCCTGATAGAACGGGACGGTGATGGTCACTTCGGCCGATGCGGAGAATTGTCCCGAGGTGTCGTTGGTCCCCTCGGAGACGCCTTGCAGCACGCCTTGCGCGGAGATCTGCGGCAGAAGGGCCCCGCGGGCCTGGCGAACCGTGGCGGAGGCGCTGTCGACATTGAAGCGCGCGGCCGTGATGCTCGGATGGTCGCGCCGTGCGATGGCGACCGCGTCGTCGAGCGAAGCGGGCAGCGGCGGCAGCGCCGGCAGAGCGGCCAAACGGCCGGGCGCCGAGCCGATCTGACGCTGATAGGAAACCCGCTCCTGGTTCAGGACGCCCTGCTGCTGCGTGAGGGTAGCGCGGGCTTCGGCCAGGCGCGCCTCCGCCTGAGCGACGTCCGTCCGGGTCACCTCGCCGACCTCGAAACGGTCCTGGGCGGCTTCGAGCGCTTCGCCGATCACCCGAACGTTGTTGCTGGCGAGCGCCACGTTTTCTTCCGCGGCGAGCACGCTGACATAGGCGTCGACCGCGTCGAGCAGAACCGTCTGCTCGGTCTGAACGAGGGTCTGCTCCGCGCCGCGCACCGTGGCGGAGGCGCTGTCGACCGCGTTCTGGGTCTGCCCGCCGTCGTAAAGCGTCTGGGTGCCGGTCAGCGACAGGCTGGTGGGGCGGCGCTGGCTCGATTTCGGCGATTCGGAGTTGTCAGTGTGCACCGCGCCGGCGGAGGCTTGGCCAGTGATGCTCGGGCGCAGCCCCGACCGGGCCTGCTCGACATTCTCGTCCTGGCCGAACACGACCTGGCGCTGCGCTTCGATCCGCGCGCTGTTGCGCACCGCCTCGGCCAACGCGTCCGACAGCGTCTCGGCCGAGGCCGATTGGGCCAGCGGCAGAAGCGCCAGGGCGGCAGCCGCCCCGAGCGCGGCGGAACGCCGGAGCCTCGCGGCGTAGGGTCGGAGCTTCAGCGTCGCGCCTGCTCTCAGCATCTGCATCTGCATCTCCTCGCCGGGCGCGTTCCGCCCTTCAATCTCCGCAGGACCGACGGGATCGCCCCCTCGCCCGTCCAACCTGGTTCTGCGGGAAGGAGCGCCCATCGCCCTGGCGCCCGCCGCCCGCGCTAAAACTCAAACTCTCGGACCGCCTCGAACCCCGGAAGGATCGGCGCGGCCGCGTCGAAGGCCGACCGGGCGCCGAGCGCGCCGCCGGACTTTCGGCAAATCTCTCCACGGCCGACCGCGTCGCGCATGCGCACCTGCGTAAGACGCCCGCCGTCCGCCAGTTGAGAGACCAGCCCGTCCGGCGCAGATGTGGCCGAGCCACCGTTAACGAACACTAAATTATAGGGCGCGTGCGCCGCGCAGCCTTCGGCCAGAGGGCCCTCGACGACGATGACGTTCGGGACCTCCAGAGCCTCTAACGTCGCGCGCATGCTTGCGACCAGCGCAGGATCCTCCTCGAGCGCGATCACCGCCGCCACCAGGCGCGAGAGAACGGCGGCCGCGTACCCCATGCCGGCGCCGACGACAAGCGCGAGATCCTCGGGGCCGGGCTCCGCCAGATCGGCGAGCTTGGCGAACGTCCTCGGGTCGAGCTCGAAGCGGCCGGGCGCGATCTCAAGATGCTCGCCCATATAGGCCTGCGCACGCTTAGACTTCGGCGCGAAAGCTTCGCGCGGCGCCCATAGCATGGCGTCGACCAAAGCGGGATCCGTCACGTCCGACGGGCGCACCTGACAATCGACCATGGTGCGCCGGACGGCCTCCTGAGCCGCAAAATCGATCTCCACGCTCATGACCGACTTCCCAGCGGCGCCCGTTTCCGCACGCGGATTTGCATTTGGCGGAGCGACATCACGAACCTCTCAGCGTCACCAAAACGATCGCATTCGCCTAGCCCTTCAAGGCGCGCCGGTCGATCAGACCGAACCGCGCGGCCGAGACGCGGCGCGCAAGCCGGATTGGCTTGGTTATCAGATGCCATAGCGGATTCGCGTCGTCTATGCTCGGCGCCGGATTTTGGGGTTGAGCGTCGCGACTATGGCATATTCGCTATGGACGGTCGCTGATCCGCAACTCCGCGCTTCGACCTCGCCCGCTTGGCGGCCTCAAGGACCAAGGCCGGGACCGCGCGCGAGCGCTTCTGCGACCACGACGTCCTCGCCCGTTGGGGCGCGGGCCTCGCCCGCCGCGGACGAAGGGGCCTCGACGGCCGAGGGGCGCCAGCGCCGGCGAAAGGCGTCGAGCAGATCGCGCGTCGGCCAATCGCCGTATCCGATCGTGCGCAGCGCATGGCGAAAACGCGACTCGAGATGCGCGGTCGGGGCCGATCCGTCGGCGCCGGGCGCGGGGCGCGCCGCGCTCTGAGCGGCCAGACCGCGCCTCGCCAGACGCGCCCAGTCGAAGGTCTCGCCCGGATCGATCTTGCGCCCCGGCGCGACGTCGGAGTGGGCGAGCACGGCGGCGGGCGGGATCGACCAGCGGGCCAGGATCGCCGCGAGGACGCGCTCGAGCGCCGCCATCTGACGCTCCGGAAACGGCGGGGCGGCCCAAGGCCCGTCGCCGCCTGGGTGGGCCAACTCTATCCCGAGCGAGGCGCTGTTCACGTCGTCCGCATCGGCCCAGGCCGACCGCCCGGCGTGCCAGGCGCGGTCGCGCTCCGCGACCATGCCCAGCACCCGACCGTCGGGCGCGATCAGGTAGTGCGCGCTCACCTCGGCGGCGGGGTCCGCCAAACGGTCGCGCGCGCCCTCGAAAGACGGCATCCCGGTGTAGTGCAGGACCACCAGGCGCGGCCGCCCAACGCCGCGGCGCTCGCCGAAGTTGGGCGAGGGCCAGAGCATGTCGACGGGCGCTGCGAAATCATCCTGCGACAGCGTCACGATCCCGCTCCCATCGCTGTTTCCGCACAGCGGCGTCGATCCACCGCCAATGAAGCCGCATTCAGCATGTCGTGGTCCAAATTGTCACAAAAACGATATGTTGAGAATCGAGCGCGCTTCAGGCATACCTTAAGTCATGCCGTTGCAGAACCGCGTCGATCCTTTCGGTGAGATCTCCGCCCGCCCCGAGCGCGGGACCCTGATGGGCAATCGCGGCGGCCGTCTGCACGATGCGGATAAGCGTCTCGGTCGGCGCCGCTGGGTCTCCAAATCGTGGATCGCCTGCCAGCTCTGCTTCAAGGGCCGCGCGCGCGAGGTGATGGGCCCAAGCTACACGGAGCTGTTCTTTCTCGACGAGGCGACGGCGCTGGCGGCGGGGCATCGGCCCTGTTTCGAGTGCCGGCGAGCGGACGCGATCGCGTTCGCGGAGGCCTGGGCCGCGTCGGCGGGGCTCGAGGCGCCGCCGCGGGCCGCGGAGATGGACCGGACGCTTCATGAGGAGCGGCTAATGCGGCGGTTCGGCCGACGCTCGAAATCAAAGCGCAGCTTCGAGGCTCGGCTGTCGTCGCTGCCGTCGGGCGCGATGGTGGCGCTCTGGGGCGCGAGCTGGCTGGTCGCGGACGATTACCTGCTGCGCTGGAGCCATGCGGGCTATGTGCAGGCGATCCGGCCGCTCGACGGGATGGCGCGGGTGCTGACGCCGCCGAGCATCGTCGGCGCGCTCCGCGCGGGGTATCGGCCCCTGATCGCGGAGCCGCTGGCCAGCGTCGACCCCGACATGCGCCCCAGCGCACGGAAGGGCCGGACAAGCGGTTGGCGGCCGCGCCGCGGGGCCGCTTGAACGGGCGCGCGTGATCGAGATCAGCCCTCGATCACATGCTCCTCGAGCGGCTCGATGCCGTTGAACCAGACCGCCGCATAGGTGGTGGTGTAGGCCCCCGTCGCGGGCAGACGGACCCGATCGCCCGCCCTCAGGCCGATCGGCAGCTCGACCGGGTTCTTTTCGTAGAGCACGTCCGCGCTGTCGCAGGTCGGGCCCGCGAGGATGCACGGCCCCGTCTCTTCGCGGTCGCGGTCGCTCATGATCCGGTAGCGGATCATCTCGTCCATGGTCTCGGCCAGGCCGCCGAACTTGCCGATGTCGAGATAGACCCACCGCCGGGCGTCGGCGTCGGATTTCCGCGAGACCAGCAGCACCTCGGCCTCGAGCACGCCGGCGTCGCCCACCAGACCGCGGCCCGGCTCGATCACGATGCGCGGCGGCAGCGCGCCGAAGGCGTCGCGCACCAGCTCGAGCACGTCGCCCGCATAGGCGCGCACGCCGGGCACCGCCTCGTCATAGCGGGCGGGGAAACCGCCGCCCAGGTTCAGCAGATCCAGACGCAGGCCGCGCAACTGGAGCCGCTTCCAGAGCAGCGAGGCCTGTCGGACCGCCTCGCGCCACCCGGTGGGATCGCGCATCTGGCTGCCCACATGGAAGGACAGGCCCACGGGACGCAGACCCAGCTCCCGGGCGCGGAGCATCAGGCGCTCGGCCATGTCGGGGGCGCAGCCGAATTTGCGGGAGAGCGGCCAGTCGGCGGCGCTGTCCTCGATCAACAGCCGGCAGAAGACCTCGGCGCCCGGCGCCGCCCGCGCGAGTTTCTCCAGCTCTTCCTCCGCATCGAAGGCGAACAGCGGCACGCCCGCCTGATGGGCGAAGGCGATGTCGCTCTCGCGCTTGACGGTGTTGCCGAAGGAGAGGCGCCCGGCCGCGATCCCAAGATCCAAACAGCGGGCGATCTCGCCACGGCTGGCGACGTCGAAGCGCGCGCCGAGCCGGTCGAGCCGGCGCAGGATCTCGGGGTGCGGGTTGGATTTCACCGCGTAGTACAGGGCCGCAGGGCGCGCGCCGGCGGACAGCCGGCGATAGGCGGCCTCGACCTTCGACAGGTCGACCACCAGGCGCGGGCCGCGATAGGGTTCGGCGCGCAGGAAAGCGGCGGCGGCGGCGGACACGCCCCCGCGCTCGGCCTCAAAGTCGCGATCGGCGCCCTCGTCCTGGTTGGCAAGCTGGCTGTCGAGCTGGCCAGCTTGGGCGAAGCCGTCGACGGCGATGACAAAAGATGAATTGGACGTCCGCTCCACGCGGCGCCCTCGGGCGGCAGACATCGGCATCCCCTACAGACATTTCGACGGGTGTCAGCCCGCCGGAACCCGAACAAGGACGTTACCGTCGCTGCATGTTGGGCGTGGAGCCGTCAGTCCCTCGCGCCTGTCGCGTCCGGGGCAAAGCCCGGCTCGCTGCGGAGACCGCCGTCCTCAAACCCCGCCAGAGGCGCGTGCGTTGGCGTCGCGCAGACATATGCGCGCCACGGGTTATAAACACAACCGATTTCGCGCGTAGGGCCGACGCGGGTTGGGTTTCGGACGGTCGGCTGCGCCGGCTCAGCCGCCGAAACTGCGGCCCCGGCGGAGCTCGCAACGGGCGGGCTGGAAATCGGCTTGGGTGAAACTGGCGGTTTTGGAGGAGACCCAGGGCGTCGCGCGGCAGGACACGTGGCGGCCGACGCCGACGACCGCGATCGCCATCATCTCGCGCGGACGGGCGTAGAGATCGACGATGCGGTCCTCGCCTTCAAAGGTGCGGATGACCGCGAGCGCGACGCCGCTGTCGGTCTTCGAGGTGACGGCGGCGATGCCGGAGAGCTGCTCGACCTGGCCGTTCCGCCGGCGCTCCGCGAGGAACGCGCCCTCGGTCAGAACTTCTCGGCCGATCAGGCGCCGGAAAACGTCGCGGCGCTCGGCGACGTTCAGGAAGGTCGACAGCTTGCTCGAGAAATAGAGCGCCTCGCCGCGGTCACGGAGCACGATGGTGTTGCCGTCGATCCCGCCGACGGGCGTGTCCTGCGCCAGCTCCACCCGCGGCGCGGTCTGGTACTGCGCCGTCTTAGACGTCTGGCAAGCGCTCAGCCCGATCGCCAGCAGAAGCGACGGGGCAAGGGCGAACAGGTTCTTCATCGCTTCCTCCGAGCGCCGCGCGGTCGCGCGATTCGTCACGACCCGGCGGCGCCGACGATGGCCGCCAACTCGTCGGCGGCGGTCGCCGACAACTCGACCAACGAACTCCGCTTCCACTTCGCGCGCAGGTTATATTCCGCGAAGTAGACGTCGATGTAGCGACGCCCTTCGGCCGGACAGCGATCGATGGCCGCGCGCGGCGAGATCGGCGCCGGGGCCGTGTAGTACTCCCGCAAGCCGCACTCGATCCACAGCCGCGCGGCCTCCGGCATCAGACCGCGCGAGCCGCCCGCGGCGGCGGCGGCGGCGACTTGCGCGGAGGGTTGCACCAAAGGCGGCGCCGCGGCGCTCGAGGTCGTCGAGGCCTGACACCCGGCGAGCACGACGACCGCTGCGGCCGCGACCCCGATGGCGACGAGTCTGGCTTGCATTTCACCCTCCCCTCTTCGCACCGCTTCGTCGGCGCGCGTTCCTCGGCGCGCGTTCCTCGGCGCGCGTTCCTCGGCGCGCGTTCCTCGGCGCGCATTCGCGGTCAAACGCCGTCCGCCAGGGCCTGGTTGTTGAGCGCGGTCATCTCGGCCAACACGAGTCGCTCGCTCTCGTGCTGAGCGGCGGCGCTTGCGGCGTCGAGCATCGCCTGGAAGGGCGCGATCGCCGCGCGGCCCGGGGTCTCCGCGTCGGCCAACAGGCGGGACGTCTCGGCGAAGAGCGCGTAGTCGAAGACCGCATTCCGTTGCAGCGACTTCAGACGCTCCATCTTCGCCAGGAGATTGGCGTAGGCGCCTGCGATGCACTCGCGAAGCGCGCGGAGGGCGTCGGGCGGCAGGTCGCCGACATTGGCGGCCCGACCTTCGGCGGCGCGATAACAACCGGTCGCCTCCTGCTCCGCGGCGCCGATCGCCGACAGCGCGCCATAGTCCGCGGCGGTGGCGGAGAGCGAGGTCTTGTTCGCGGCGATGCCGGCGCTCAGGCGATCGGCGGACTGCGCAGCAGCGCCCGAGGCCGATAGGGCGAGGAAGAGCGCCGCAATAGCGCCGAATAGGTCGAAGATGCGCATCAGGCGGCCCCCTCTCGAATGATTGCGCTCAGATCCTCCGCCGCGCGGCGAGAGAGTGTGAGATAGCTCTGGTTCTTGAACCTCGCGCGGAAGCCGTACTCGGCGAAGTAGACGTCGACATAGCGCCGCCCTTCGGTCTCGCATCGGCCGATCGCGGCCTGCGCCGTGATCGGCTGCGGCGCGGTGTAGTATTCGCGCAGTCCGCATTCGATCCAGGCCTTTGCGGCGGCGGGCATCATGCCCGTCGAGCCTCCCGCCTCCGCCGTCGCGGCGACGCTGGGCGCGGGCTGGGGGAGCGGCGCCGGCGCCACGGACGCCGCGCCGGATTGCGCGGTTTGCGACGTCGTGGCGGCCTGGCATCCCGCCAACAGGACGGCCGTCGCGGCCGCGAGTAGAACTCTCATCCTCTCCCCCCGTCTCAAGACTGCGATCCGGCCCCGCCCCCGTGAGACCGGTCTCAATAGGGCTCGCACATCTTCTTGTTGTCCCAGATGAAACAATGCTGGCGCACGGCGCTGCTCGGGTTCTCCGGCGTCGCGCCCGGCGTCAGGATCTGGATGTTCTGCTCAATCTTCGTGTCGACCTTGTCGCCCTGGATCAGATCGCCCTGCACGGTGGTCCGATTGACCGTCGTCTGGTTCACGGCGCTCGGCGCGCCTGCGGTCGCGCCCCCCGCGCCCTCGGCGGGGCCCGTGTCGCAGTTCTGCGCGATCCAGGACAGGCACTGGCTGTAGCGGCTCATCTGGACGCGGCAGGCGGGATTGTCGCTCGCCTGAGATCCGGCGCCGCCCGCGGCGATCGAACCGGCTCCGGTCCGCTGCAGGCAGATCGGCGCGACCTCCTGAGCGCAGCTCTCTTCGGGCTTGGCGCAATCATAGGGCTGGGCGAGCGCGCCGCCCGCGAACAGCGCCGCCGCAGCGCTCAGCGCCACCGGCGCCGCGCATGACCAAACCGGTGTAGAGCGGCTGCGAGTCATGACGTGTCTCCCCTTGAGTTCGTATACCGTCGCGCCCGCCCGGCGGCAATTGTTTGTCCCGAGCGGGGCGCGGCGGAGACGTCGCAGGCGGGGGCTCAGGCGGACCCTTTACCGCCCGACGATCGACCGCCCGATG
>JBCBRF010000058.1:0-15585 GCA_039819865.1 Pseudomonadota bacterium
CCAGGGGCTGCGCGGCCGCGGAGCGAAGTGGCGCGAAAAGATCGACGCCGCCCTCAAGCGGATGCCCGAGACGGCGGCGAAGCTAGCAGCGCTCGGGTAAGCGCCGCGAACAGCACGGGCGGGCCGAGCGGCTCGTCTCACTCTTCGAGCGATCCTCGCAAAATCGCCCCCGCCGAGACGTGCTCGGCGGGGGCGTTCGCAGACTTCTGTTCGCAAACCTCAGTTCGGACCGCCTCAGTGCCCGCCGGACTGCGCCTGCAGGAGCTTGTCGACCGAAGCCTTGGCGTCGCCGAACAGCATGCGGGTGTTGTCCTTGAAGAACAGCGGGTTCTCGATCCCAGAATAGCCGGTGCCGCGGCCGCGCTTCGAGACGATGACGTTCTTCGCCTTCCAGACCTCGAGCACCGGCATGCCGGCGATCGGCGAGCCCGGATCCTCCTGCGCGGCCGGGTTCACGATGTCGTTGGCGCCGATCACGATCACGACGTCCGTATTCGGGAAGTCCTCGTTGATCTCGTCCATCTCGAGCACGATGTCGTACGGCACCTTCGCCTCCGCCAGGAGAACGTTCATGTGCCCCGGCAGACGGCCCGCCACGGGGTGGATCGCGAAGCGCACCTTCTTGCCCTTGTCGCGAAGGCGCTTGGTGATCTCCGACACCGAGGACTGCGCCTGCGCGACCGCCATGCCGTAGCCCGGCACGATGATGACCTCGTCCGCGTCGTCGAGCAGTTGCGCCACGCCGTCGGCCTCGATCGCGATCATCTCGCCCTCGACCGCCTGGCCCGAGGACTGCGCCTCGCCGCCCCAGCCGCCGAGGATGACGGAGATGAAGCTGCGGTTCATCGCCTTGCACATGATGTAGGAGAGGATCGCGCCCGAGGAGCCGACCAGCGCGCCGGTGACGATCAAGAGATCGTTGCCGAGCGTGAAGCCGATCGCCGCCGCCGCCCAGCCCGAATAGCTGTTCAGCATCGAGACCACGACCGGCATGTCCGCGCCGCCGATCGCCATGATCAGATGCGCGCCGATCGCGCCCGCGATCAGCGCCATCAGGATCATCGTCCAGACGCCGGCCCCGCCCATGTAGAGATAGAGCAGGAACAGGCAGAGCAGCGCGCCGCCGAGGTTCAGCCCATGGCGCATCGGCAGGATCAGCGGCTTGCCGTCCATTTTGCCCGAGAGCTTGCCATAGGCGATGACCGATCCGGTGAAGGTGATCGCGCCGATGAAGACCCCGAGAAAGATCTCGACCTTCATGATGCCGATCTCGACCGCGGTTTTCTTCGCCAGCGTGCCGGCGAAACCCGTCAGCTCCGACAGATCCTCGCCCGCCTCGCGGAGCGCATTGACCGCGGAGAGCTCGAAATCGGCGTTCAGACCGATGAACACCGCCGCCAGACCGACAAGGCTGTGAAAGCCCGCGACCAGCTCCGGCATCTGGGTCATTTCGACCTTGTTCGCGACATACCAGCCGGCGACCCCGCCGGCGGCCAGCATCACCACCAGCAGGAAATAGCTCCCGCTGTCCGGCCCGAAGATCGTGGCCAGCACCGCGATCGCCATCCCGACGATGCCGTACCAGATGCCGCGCTTGGCGCTCTCCTGGTTCGAGAGCCCGCCGAGCGACAGGATGAAGAGGACGGATGCGGCCACATAAGCCGCGGAGACGACTCCGATACCCATTGGTCAGGTCTCCTCAGCTTTTCTGGAACATCGCGAGCATGCGCCGCGTGACGAGGAAGCCGCCGAAGATGTTGACGCTCGCCATCAACACCGACAGGGCCGAGAGAAAGATCACCAGCCCGCTCTGACCGCCGATTTGCAGCAGCGCGCCGATGATGATGATCGAAGAGATCGCGTTGGTGACCGCCATCAGCGGCGTGTGGAGCGCGTGGCTGACGTTCCAGATCACCTGGTAGCCGACGAAGCAGGCCAGCACGAACACGATGAAGTGCTGCATGAAGCTCTCGGGCGCGACCGTCCCGACCAACAGCACCAACGCGGTGCCGACGGCGAGCATGCCCAACTGGGTGTTGGCCCACTTCTTCTGAGCCTCGTCTTCGCGCTTCTTCTTTTCCTCAGCCGTCAGCTCCGGCTTCGCCGACTGCTGCGCGGGCTTCGCGATCGCCTGGGTCTTGAGCGGCGGCGCGGGCCAAGTGATTTCGCCCTGATGGACCACCGTCGAGGTCCGGATGACGTCGTCCTCCATGTCGACGACCGGCGCGCCGTTCTTCTCCGGCGTCAGATCGTCGAGCAGATGGCGGAGGTTGGTCGAATAGAGCTGGCTCGACTGCGCCGCCATCCGGCTCGGATAGTCGGTGTAGCCGATGATCGTGACGCCGTTGTCGGTGACGATCTTCTGCTCCGGCACGGTCAGGTCGCAGTTGCCGCCCCGCTCCGCCGCCATGTCGACGATCACCGAGCCCGGCTTCATCGCCTGGACCATATCCTCGAGCCAGAGCTTCGGCGCCGGCCGGTTCGGGATCAGCGCCGTGGTGATCACGATGTCGACATCGGGCGCTTGCTCCCGGAACAGCGCGAGCTGCTTCTCCCGGAATTCCGGCGAGGAGGGCGCCGCATAGCCGCCTTCGCCGCTCGCGCTTTCCTCGAAGTCGAGGAACAGGAACTCGGCGCCCATCGACTCGATCTGCTGCGCCACTTCGGGCCGCACGTCGAAGGCCCGCACGATCGCGCCCAAGGATCGCGCCGCGCCGATCGCCGCGAGACCCGCGACGCCCGCGCCGACCACCAGCACCTTGGCGGGCGGCACTTTGCCCGCCGCGGTGATCTGCCCGGTGAAGAACCGTCCGAAGTTGTTCGCCGCCTCGACCACCGCGCGGTAGCCTCCGATATTCGCCATCGAGGACAGCGCATCGAGCTTCTGCGCGCGGGAGATCCGCGGCACCGCGTCCATCGCGATCGCGGTCGCGCCCTTGTCCTTGATCTGGGCGAGCATCTCTTCGTTCGCCGCCGGCCAGATGAAGCTGATCAGGATCTGGTCCTTTTTCAGCAGCTCCACCTCATGGCGCCCGAGCGCCGGATGCGGCTCCGGCCCGCGCACCTTCATCACGATGTCCGAGCCCGACCAGAGCGCCTCGGGCCCGTCGACCACCTCGACGCCCGCCTCGCGATAGGCCGCGTCCGAGAAGCTGGCCGCCTCTCCCGCGCCGCTCTCGATCTTGAGGTTGTAGCCGAGCTTCTGGATGCGTCCCGCGGATTCGGGCGTCAGCGCCACCCGCTTCTCGCCCTCGGCGACCTCTTTCGGCACGCCGATGGTCTTCGGCCCGCTCGACGGCGCCGCCTCGACCGGCGCAGCCGCCGACTCGGTTTCGGGCGCCGCGGTTTCGGGCGCCGCGGTTTCGGGGGTTGCGGTTTCGGGGGGTGCGCTCTTGGGCGTCGCGGCGCTCGGCGCGCCCGCCCCTTGCGGCGCCGCGCCCTCTGGGGTCGCTTCAGGATCCGACATTTCGCCCGCCTTCCTCTTCGTTTTCGCCTTCACTGGCTCAATTTGACGCAACTCGCGTCCGCATCCAACCGCCGGTCGCGCGCGCGGCGCTCACTGTCGCATCCGGACCCTTCGCCCGAAGCATTAACGAAACGGAAAACCGCGACCCGCCGACCGACCCCACCGCAAGCCTCTGCGCGCCTGTGTCGCGAAAGCCGCGACGCCCGTCGCCTTCTTCCTTTTTGAGTTGAATTCCTTAGGTGTCAAAGCCGCCCTGGCGTCAGTCGGTCGCCATCCTGCAGAAAGGTCGCTGAATGTCGCCCTGGTTGAAGATCGTGCTCGAGATCGGGCCCCTCGCCGTCTTCTTCATCCTGTTCAATCAGGCGAAGGATCCGGACGGCGACGCGGCGCAGGTCGACGCGCTGATCTTCGCGACGGTGGGCTTCATCGCCGCCCTGCTCGCCTCGATCGCGGTCACCTACGCCCTGACCCGCACCGTCTCGCGCATGCTCATGGCGACGACGGTGGTGGTGATCGTCCTTGGCGGGCTGACCGTTTGGCTGCGCGACGAGACCTTCATCAAGATGCGCCCGACGCTGGTGAACGGCGCCTTCGCCCTGCTGCTCGGCATCGGCCTGCTGCAGGGCCGCAGCTATCTGAAGACGGTGATCGGAGACCTCCTGCCCATGCGCGACGAGGGCTGGATGAAGCTGACCCGCAACTGGGCCTGTTACTTCGCCTTCATGGCCTGTCTGAACGAAGCGGTCTGGCGCAACGTCTCGACCGAGACCTGGGTGGACGTGAAGACCTTCGTCTATCTGCCCTTAGCGCTGATTTTCACGCTCTCGCAGAGCGGTCTGATCGCGAAGTATCAGATCGAGGAGAAGGCCAAGGCCTGACCCGGTCGACAGCCGCTCACCGCGCCCGCTCGATAGCCGGCGCCAGGCAATCGCCGACTTCGGACGCCGTGATCTGGCCGACATGGCGATAGGTGATCCGCCCCTCCGCGTCGACGACGAAGGTCTCCGGCACGCCGGTGATCCCGAACGCCGTCGCCGCCTCGCCGTCCGGATCGTAGAGCACGGTGTCGAACGGATCGCCGAGTTCCGCCAGGAAAGCGCGCGCCTTCTCGGGCTGGTCCTTGTAGTCGATCCCGACGATCCGCGCCTTGCCGCTCTCTGCGAGCGCCATGAGCTGCGGGTGCTCGACCCGGCAGGGCGCGCACCAGGACGCCCAGATATTGACCACCGTCGGACCGTCGCCCTTCAGGTCTTCCGCGGTGAACCGACCGGTTTCCGGAGCGAGCCGCGCCACGTCGAAACTCGGCGGCGCGCGGTCGACATCGGTGTTGGGCCGCGCGCAGCTCGCCTCGGGCGCCAGCAGCTGGCTCGCGAACAGCCCCGCCAGCGCCGCGAACACCGCGACCGGCGCCCAGCGCAGGACGCTCATCGCCCGCCCGCCTTCTCTTCGCGAAGCCGCGCCTCGAGCTCCGCCAGCTCGGCCCTGACCTTGGCGTTTCGCCAAAGCGTCGCGACCGTCAGCCCGATCAGCACGATCGCCATGGCGGCGTAGGACCACCAGACGTAGAACGCGTAGCCTTCCATCGCGAGGAAATCGCTCATGTCAAAAGCTCCCTGATCCTCGCCGCTCAGCCCTGCGAAAGCCGCAGCGACCGCACCCGCCGCGCCCGAATCTCCGTCCGCACGCCCACCAGCAACAGCGCGATGAACGCCAGATAATGCGCCAGGATCATCACCAGAAGGGGATAGTAATAGACCTTGTCGATGTTGATCTCCGGATCGAGGCTGAGGCTCGACCCCTGATGCAGCGTCGACCAGAACAGCACGGCGTAGCGCGACAGGATCGCGAACACGGAGCCGAACAGGCAGAGGATCGCCGCCAGCTCCGCCGCCTTGGTCGGCTCCTCGATCGCGTTCCAGAGCGCGATATAGCCGATATAGAAGAACAGCAGGATCAGCACCGAGGTCAGCCGCGCGTCCCACTCCCACCAGGAGCCCCAGGTCGGCTGCCCCCAGAGCGCGCCCGTCACGATCGCGATCACCGTGAAGGCCGCCCCGATCGGCGCCGCGGACTTCGCCACCAAATGGCTGACGGCGTGCCCTCGAATCAGCCCGATCAGGCTCGCCACCACCATCACCGCATAGATGTTCACCGACATCATCGCCGCCGGGACATGGATGAAGAAGATCTTCACCGTCTCCGACTGCTCCCAATGCGGCGGCGTCGCGGCGAGGCTCCAGATCAGCCCGATCAGAAAGGTCGCGACCGCCCCGACCGCCGCCCAGGGCAGGATCGCAGAGGACATTCGCATGAAGTTCGCCGGATTGGCGAACGCCCAGAACGAAGAGGGGCGGCTGCGCTCGGCGCGCGTCGTGCTGCTCATGATCGATCGGTGCCTCGGCGGACGCGGCCGGTCGCCGCGGAAACATGGTGGAACGAAACTAAGAGACCGGGCGAGCCGCGTCCACGGGGGCGCGGCGGTTTGCGCCGAGCGCTCAACTCTGATTGATCCGAAGCGCCGCCGCCGCCGCGAAGGGCGCAAGCGCGAGGCAGCCGAGCGTCGTCGCGCCCAGCATCAGGAGCGAGGCCTGGATCTCGAGCCCCACGGCCGACGACCGCACCGCCAGCGCCCCGAAGATCAGGCTCGGGACATAGAGCGGCAGCACCAGCACAGACAACAGCAGCCCGCCGCGGCGCACCCCGAGCGTGAGCGCCGCGCCGACCGCCCCGATCAGCGACAGCGCCGGCGTCCCGATCGCGAGCGTCGCCACCAGCGGACCGATCGACTGCGGCGGCAGGCTCAACATCACGCCCGCCGCCGGCGCAAACAGCGTGAGCGGCAGCCCCGAGGTCAGCCAGTGCGCCGCCGCCTTGGCCAGCACCGCCCCCTCGAGGGGCGTCGGCGACAGCACGATCAGATCGAGCGCCCCATCCTCCGCATCGGCCTGAAACAGCCGATCGAGCGACAGCAGACAAGCGAGCAGCGCGAACACCCAGATGCCGCCCGGCGCGATCTGCGCGAGCAGCGCCGCGTCCGGTCCGACGCCGAACGCCAGAAGCGCGACCGCGATCACGAAGAACGACAATCCGTTCCAGAGCCCGCCGCCGAGGCGCAGGGCGAGCTGCAGGTCTCTTACGAACAGCGCGTACATGGAGCCTCCACGCCCTCGACCTCTCGCCTTTGCGCCGTCACGCCCAGACCTCCTCGTCGCCGGCGTCCTCGAGGAACGGATCGGCCTCCTCTGCGCCCACGGGCGCGAAGGCGTTCATCGACAGCTCGCGATCGGGCGCCACGGATAGCGGCGCATGGGTCGCGGCGATGACGACGCCGCCGGTCTTCCGATGCGCGTCGATCAACGCCCCGAGAGCCTCGTTCGCGGCCGTATCGAGCGCGACGGTCGGCTCGTCGAGGAGCCAGAGCGGCCGCGGGTGCAGCACCAGCCGCGACAGCCCGAGCCGTCGCTTCTGCCCCGCCGAGCACTGCGCCGCCGGCGCGTCCTCGAGCGCGGAGAGATGAAACCGGTTCAACGTCTCGTCGAGCGCCCGCTCCAGCTCGGCGCCCGCGGCCGCGCCCGAGATCCGCGCCCAGCTGCGCAGGTTCTCCCGCACCGTAAGCGCCGGCTTCACGCCGTCGAGATGGCCGACATAGGCGATCTGCTCCTGGAGCGTCTCGCGATCATCCCGGAGCGAGGCGTCGCCGAACCGCACATCGCCCCGCTCGATCGGCACGAGACCGGCGATCGCCCGGAGCAGTGTCGACTTGCCCGAACCGTTCGGCCCCACCAAGACCGTGAACTCGCCCCGGTGGAGCGTGAAGCTCGTCTCCGCGAACACCCGGCGCCCGCCGCGCACGCAGGCGAGATCTTGCACAACCAGATCCAACCGTCTCCTCCCGCCGCGATCCGCCGCCGCCCACCAATGCCGAGGCCGGCCCGCCGGGCGGTCTAACCCATTGGGACGCGTCGAAGAAGAGGCGGGAGTGCGGCGAGCGCGCTCGGGCGCTCGCGGCGCGATCGTGATCGCCGCGACGCCGCGCCGCCTGAGCGCCGCGTTGCAACAGCGAACGCCCTGCCCCATAGAACGACGAACCTTTCGCCGCGCGCGGGCCTGTTCGCGCGCACACCGCCGTCGGAGCGATCCGAAGCGCGGGCGATCGGAATCCGGACCAAGGCCCAGGCCCAAGGCCCAAGGCCGCCATCCGTTCCGACCCCGCCGCGACGGACCCGCCGCCACGGCCCCTGTCAGGAGATCGCCCGTGACCATCAAAGTCGGATCGGAAGCCAGCGCCTACCGCAAGGAACTCTCAGCGGGCGGTCAGACCTACGCCTATTACGATCTCGCCGCCGCGGGCGCGGCCCTCGGCGTCGACTTCGACAATCTTCCGAAATCCCTGAAGGTCGTGCTCGAGAACCAGGTCCGCAATCTGGACGGCAAGACGGTCTCCCCGGACGATGTGAAAGCCTTCGCCGCCTGGGCGGCCGACGGCGGCAAATCGACCCGCGAGATCGCCTACCGCCCGGCGCGCGTGCTGCTGCAAGACTTCACCGGCGTGCCCGCGGTGGTCGATCTGGCGGCAATGCGCGACGCCATCCAGACGCTCGGCGGAGACCCGAACAAGATCAACCCGCTGTCGCCCGTCGATCTGGTGATCGACCACTCGGTGATGGTCGACGAGTTCGGCAACCCGCGCGCGTTTCAAATGAACGTCGACCGCGAGTATGAGCGCAACGGCGAGCGCTACACCTTCCTGAAATGGGGTCAGGGCGCGTTCGAGAACTTCCGCGTGGTCCCGCCGGGCACCGGCATCTGCCACCAGGTCAACCTGGAGTACCTGGCCCAGGCCGTCTGGACCGACACCGACCAGGACGGCCGCCTGACCGCCTATCCCGACACGTTGGTCGGCACCGACAGCCACACCACGATGGTCAACGGCATGGCCGTTCTCGGCTGGGGCGTCGGCGGCATCGAGGCCGAGGCCGCGATGCTCGGCCAGCCGGTCTCCATGCTGATCCCGGAGGTCGTCGGCTTCAAGCTGACCGGCAAGCTGAAAGAAGGCGTCACCGCGACCGATCTCGTCCTCCGCGTCACCCAGATGCTCCGCGAGAAGGGCGTCGTCGGCAAATTCGTCGAGTTCTACGGCGACGGCCTCGCCGACCTGCCGGTCGCCGACCGCGCCACCATCGGCAACATGGCCCCGGAATACGGCGCGACCTGCGGCTTCTTCCCGATCGACGAGGAGACCCTCCGCTACCTCCGCGTCACCGGCCGCGAAGAAGCCCGGATCGCCCTGGTCGAAGCCTACGCCAAGGCCAACGGCTTTTGGCGGAGCGCCGGCGACGAGCCCGTGTTCACCAGCACCCTCGAACTCGACATGAGCACGGTGGAGCCGGCCATCGCCGGGCCGAAACGCCCGCAGGACCGCGTGCTGCTGAAAGACGCCGCCGAGGCCTTCACGACGGCCATGGGCGACGAATTCTCCCGCCCGCTGGACAAAGAGCAGCCGGTCGACGGCGCGGACTACGCGCTGAAATCCGGTCATGTGGTGATCGCGGCGATCACCTCCTGCACCAACACCTCGAACCCGTATGTGATGATCGCCGCCGGCCTGGTCGCCAAGAAGGCCGCCGAGAAGGGCCTGACCCGCAAGCCTTGGGTGAAAACCTCGCTCGCGCCCGGCAGCCAGGTCGTATCGGAGTATCTCGAGGCGGCGGGTTTGCAGACCGAACTCGACAAGCTCGGCTTCCACCTGGTCGGCTACGGCTGCACCACCTGCATCGGCAACTCCGGCCCGCTGCCGGCGGAGATCTCCAAGGCGATCCACGAGGGCGATCTGGTGGCGACCTCGGTGCTCTCGGGCAACCGAAACTTCGAGGGCCGGGTGAACCCGGACGTCCGCGCCAACTACCTCGCCTCTCCGCCGCTGGTCGTGGCCTACGCGATCCTCGGCGACATGACCAAGGACATTGCGACCGAACCTCTGGGAACCGATCAGAACGGCGATCCGGTCTATCTGAAGGACATCTGGCCGACCCAGCGCGAGGTCGCGGACCTGGTCGAACAGACCGTCACCCGCGCGGCGTTCCAGAAGAAATACGCCGAGGTCTTCACCGGCGATGAGAAGTGGCGCGGCATCGACGCCGGCGCCGGCCTCACCTACGACTGGCCGTCCACCAGCACCTATGTGCAGAACCCGCCTTACTTCGAAGGCATGTCCGCGGAGCCGGGCGAGATCACGGACGTCAAAGGCGCGCGCATCCTGGCCATGCTGGCGGATTCGGTGACCACCGACCACATCTCTCCGGCGGGCTCCTTCAAAGAAGAGACCCCGGCGGGTCTCTATCTGAAGAGCCACCAGGTGATGCCGAAGGACTTCAACTCCTTCGGCGCCCGCCGCGGCAACCATCAGGTCATGATGCGCGGCACCTTCGCCAACATCCGCATCAAGAACGAGATGCTGGACGGCGTCGAGGGCGGCTTCACCAAGGGCCCGGACGGCGCGCAGATGCCGATCTACGACGCGGCGATGGCCCATAAAGCGGCCGGCACCCCGCTGGTCATCATCGCGGGCAAGGAATACGGCACCGGCTCTTCCCGCGACTGGGCGGCGAAGGGCACCGCCCTGCTCGGCGTGAAAGCGGTCATCGCCGAGAGCTTCGAGCGCATCCACCGTTCGAACCTGGTCGGCATGGGCGTGCTGCCGTTCGAGTTCACCGGCGGCGACAGCCGCAAGAGTCTGGGCCTGACCGGTGAAGAGACCATCGACATCCCGAACTTGGGCGGCGTCGCTCCCCGCGACACGGTGAAGGCGACGATCACCTACAAAGACGGCTCGACCAAGGAGATCGATCTGCTCTGCCGGATCGATACCGACACCGAGGTCGACTACGTCAAGCATGGCGGCGTGCTGCACTACGTGCTGCGCGACCTCGCCGCCGCCTGATCGCAGAGCGGACGCGCCGCGGCCCGCCCCGCCCAGGGGCGACGCCGCGGCGCGCGAGCGACCGCTTTGCCTAGAGGCGCGCCGATCGATCCTCGCTCCACCAGCACGACGTCTCGTATCGCAGCGTGGCTCGTCGCAAGTCTCGTGGCAGGTCTCGTCACCCTGTGTTCAGCGCCGCTCGCCGCGGCGCAGGCGCCGGACGTCGCGCGACGAACGCCCGCGGGCGACGCCGCCAGAATCCTCGATCCGGGCGGGGGTAGAGCGGTGCGCTGGCTATCGGCGCCGAGGGTGGTCGCCTTTGTCCGCACGGACGCGGAACGTCGCTCGATCGCGGAGAAACTGGCCGAGATCGAACACCTTGCAGGCTTCTCTTTCGCGCCCGGGCTCCGGATCGACCGCCAAATTCAGGAGATCCGCTTCGTCGACGCGAGCGAACTCGCCGCCCCCGATGCGCCGCTAGGCGTTCGGGTCGACCGCCTGGACGCGGATGAGCGCGTGATCCTGCTGTCGGTCGGCGCGGGCGAGCAACTCCGGATCTACGCCGCCGACATCGTCCTCGTCATCGCCGACAGCGCCGGTCACGCTCGCCTTGCGGCGGCGCGCCGTCCGGTCCGCCGCGCTTTCTGGGACGGGATCGGCCGCGGCGAAATCCCATGCTTCTTCGAAGCGGCGCGCCCACGCGGTCTGCCCACGCTCGACTACGCCTTCGTGCTCTTGAACCCGGAGGGTCCGCTCTACGACCTCGAGGGCTGCGTGCACGAGGAGCTGTTTCAGGCCATGGGCCTGCCGCGGGACGCCGTCGGCTCCCCGTTCTTTTCCTTCGACAATCTGCCGATCGCGAAGGACACGAGGCTCGACCGCCTGCTGCTCCGCGCGCTTTACGCGCCCGAGGGCCGCCCCGGAGAGCCGGTCCTCGAGGTGATCAAGCGCTTCGACGCGCTGCGACGGTCGGAGCCGCGTTAGACGGCCCCGCCGAAGTTCAGTCGGGCCAAAGCGCGCTGAGCGGGAAAGCGCTCGTGTGGAACGGCGGCGCGACCACGGTCTCCGAGTCGAAGAACGCGCCGAGCTGCACCCATCCGGTCCGTCCGCGCTCAAGGCATTCGAGGCTGCCCGCGACCGGATCGATGACCCAGAGATACTGCACGCCCGTCGCCGCATAGACCCGCGCCTTCTCGGCGATGATCGGCGCGTCGGCGACCGTCGCGCCGGAGACGATCTCGCACACCCAATCCGGCGCGGCTTCCGGCCAGCGATCGAGCGGCAGCTCCGGCAGCTTCTCCCGGCTCCAGCCGGCGAGCGCCGGTTGCACCGCCGCGCCGCCCAGCACGAGACCCGGCCACTGGAACAGCCACCAGCCGCCCGTACCGAGCGCGGTTCCGCCCGCGCCGAAATCGAACGGCGCGCCGAGCACGCCGCCGAGCACGGACGCCGCCCGCGCCTGACGGGGCGTCGGCCCGACCACCAGCGTCGCCGACGGCTCTTCGACCTTGGGCGCCGCCGGCTCAGGCTCGGACGCCGCCGCGACCGGCTCCTCGGCCGCCTCCGGCGCGTCGGTCTCGGGCTCTGTCGCGGGCGCGGCTTGGGCCGTCGCCGCCTCCTGATCGACTTCCCGGGCGCTCGGGGTCTGCGGCTTCGCCGGCGTGAGGTTTCCGTTCGCAGTGTCCGCGGCCGGGATCAGCGCGGTGCCCGGCTGGGTCCCAGCGCCGTTCGTGGTCATCGAAGCGATGGCGTGCTCCGCCGCGGGGGTCCCCGACGGCTCTGCGCCGGCTTTTTGCGTCTCGGTCATGGCGATCTCCCTGTTCCGGTTCAGCCCGCCGGCGGTTCTGGCGGCCTCGGGGTTTTCAACTGGCTTACTGCACGAAAGAGATCCGGATCAATCGACGCGCGACGACGACGATCAGAAGCGGACCTCCGCAGTATCGATCCGACGGCCTGCGCCGGGGCACTCCACAACTCGCGGTCGCAACGGTTCACCACCGCTTGATTGGCGAGACACACCCACCCTGCTTAAGAAGCGGTAAAGGTTCCCCAATCAGCGGAGAATGACAATGCGCCTGTTTCCCGCGCGCGCCGCGGCGATTTTGGGATCGGCCCTGCTCGCCGCTGCGACGATCGCATCGGCCGCGGCCCGCGCCGAGACGATCGTGGTGGCGGAGCTATACACCTCTCAGGGCTGCAACTCCTGCCCCCCCGCCGATGCTCTGCTCGGAAAGCTGGCCGAACGCGACGACGTCGTCGCGCTCAGCTTTCACATCGACTACTGGGATTATCTCGGCTGGCGGGACCGCTTCGCGAAGCCGGAGCACACGGCGCGGCAACACGCCTACAAATCCGCGATGCGCATCCGCGCGGTCTACACGCCGCAGCTGATCCTCCAGGGCCAGGAGGGCCTCGTCGGCCACCATGCCGATAAGATCGCGAACGCGATCGCCGCCCGAAAGACTGACGGCGTGCGCGCGAACGTGGCGGCGACCCGAGAGGCGAACGCGATCCGCGTGGCCGTCTCCCCCGCCGGCGGCCCTCTCGACGGCCCCGCGGACGTCTGGGCCTTCGGCTATGACGGCCCCCACGATATCGTGATCGAGCGTGGCGAGAACGCCGGGAAGACCCTCACCTATCACAACGTCGTGCGGACGATGCGTCGGGTCGCAGTCTGGGACGGTCGGACCGAACAGAGCTTCGCCTTCGCGCCCGAGGGCCCCGCCGGGCTCGACTACGCCATCGTGGTGCAGAGCGGCGACGGTTCGGACGACCGCAAGATCGGCCCCATCCTCGGCGCCGCGGTCGCGCGCTGATCGGAGCCCTCTTCCGATCGGCACCCTACTCGGCCGCGGCGGAGGCCGCAACGACGCTCTTGCCGGAGCCCTTCCGCACCTTGGTCTGCCGGCGGATCTTCCAGCGCCGGTGCAGCCAGAACCACTGCGCCGGATCCTCGCGCACCCAGGCGGCGATGCGGTCGTTGACGACCTGCATCATCGCCGCCGGATCGTCCGCGGGCACCGCCGGCTCGAAAGCCGCCTCGAACCCATCGGACACACGCCGCGCCCGCGCCGTGATCAGCGGGCTCCTGGTCCGAAGCGCGAGCTGCGCCGCCGCCAGCGAGGTCTCCGCCGGCTGCCCCAGGAAATCGAGGATCGGCCCGCCGCCCTGGCGCTGATCGACCAGGATCATCGCGCCTTTCCCGCTGGCGATATGACGAAACAGCCCCCGCGCTCCGGCGTTTCCCTTGTGGAACACCGGCTGCCCGACCGAGGCGATCAGCTGGAAGAACCAGTCGTCGATCGGCTTGTTGTTGAACGCCCGATAGATCAGCCCCAGCGGCGCGCCGTGGAGCTGACAGACCGCGCGCACCGCCTCCCAGTTGCCGTAATGCGCGCTCGCCACCACCAGCCGCCCGCCGCCCGCCGCCCGCGCCGCCTCGAGGTGCTCGAGCCCCGAGACCCGCCAGCGCGGCGCATGGGCGTAGAGCGCCGGCAGGCTCTCATACTCGATCAGCAGTCGGGAGAAGTTCTCAGTCATCCGCGCGATCACGGCGCGTCGCTGCTCGGGGCTCATCTCCGGCATGAACGCGCGGAGCGCCGTCTCCGCGCGTTCGGAGAACCAGAGCCGCGGCCCGAGCCTGCGTCCGCAAGCCCCGGCGAAGGCCCAGCGGCTTTCCGGACGGAACGGGCGCATCGCCCACCAGAACGCCGCCACCGCGCCGTATTCGAGCTGCTCGCGCCAGCGAGGAGGTCTTCTCATGCCCCGCCCTCCAGCGGTGCGCGGATCTCCCGCGCGTCCAGGCCCGCCGCAAGACGCGGCGGCGGGCGCATCAGCGCCTGAAACCGCGCGCATTGCAGGATCAGGTTCGTCCCGCACCCGACCATCGCGCCAAACAACAGCCCCGGCACGCCGAGCCCGGCCCACACGCCGAACAGCCAGGACAGCGGGATCATCACTCCCCAGAACGCCGCCATCGCCCGATAGGTCACCGCCCAGGCGTCTCCGGTGGCGCGGCAGGCCTGACTCATCACGATCTGCGCGCCGTCGAGGATCGAGAGCAGCCCGATCCACCCCATCAGCGCCGCCGCCGCGGCCGCGAGCCCAAGCTCCTCCGCATAGATCCCCGCGACCGCGCCCGGAAACGCCCAGAGCGCCAGCGCGGCCGCGCCGGTCGCCATCAGCACCGCCGCGAGCCCGGTCCAGCCCGCCGCCGCCGCCTCCCCTCGGTCCCCGGCGCCGATCGCGTTGCCGACCATCACCGCCGTCGCCGACGCCACCCCGAGCGCCGCCATGAACACCACCGCCTCCACATTGTGCCCGATCGCATAGGCCGCGAGCGCGCCGGCCCCGATAAAGCCCGCGAACTGCGTGAGCGCGAAATAGGCGCTGGTCTCGCACATCAGCCCGACGCCCGCCGAGAACCCGAGCCGGCGCAGCGACGCGCTCGCCCGCCAGCCGCCCGGCCCCCAGAACCGAGAGCCCCAGATCCCCGGCGTCGGTTGGTCGCCCCGGAGCCGGTCGAGCCCGTAATCCGCCCGATCGAGGCGGGTCAGGATGTAGGCGAACAGCGCCACGAACAGCAGCGTCCGCACCGTGGCGGTCGTGATCGCCGCGCCCACGGCCCCGAGCTCGGGCGCGCCCCAGAGCCCGTAGATGAGGAAGGCGTTCAACCCGACATTGACGACATTGGCGATCGCCATCGCGACCAGCCCCGGCTGCGGCCGGCGCGTGGACTCCAGGTGAAACGAGCAAACCACGTGCAGCATGCCGGTCGGCAGGCCGAGCGCGATGGCGAACGCGACCGCGCCGCCCTCCCGCGCGAGCGCCGGATCATGGCCGATGAGCGACAGCCAGAACTCGCCGCTGGCGACGAGCAACCCGCCGAGCGCGCCGATCGCCGCCGCCCAGGCGAGCCCGCGTCGGAAAACCCGACCGCATTCGAGGCGATCGCCCGCTCCGAAGGCCTGACTGGTGAGCGTCAGCACGCCCATCGACAACCCGATGCCCGTCACCAGCACCACGATGAAGAGCGCGTTCCCGAGCGCGGCGTAGGCCAGCTCGTCCGGGTCGTAGCGCCCGACCATCACGATGTCGGCGAGCGCCATCAGCAGGATCCCGGCCCGGGTCAGCACGACCGGCCAGGCGAGCGACGCCAGCGTCCCCAGCCGCGCCCGTCGCGAGGGCCGGGGGCGCACGT
>JBCBRF010000058.1:15684-19663 GCA_039819865.1 Pseudomonadota bacterium
AACCACCCGCGGCCTGCGGCGGCGGCCCCGAAGGCTCCACGCCGGGGGCGATGTCGATCTGGGCGCTCATCCTCGCGGAGCTAGTCCGTTCGCACCCTGAAAGCGAGCGCAAAAGCGTTCACGCAGAGGCCATCTGCGCTCACCCCGTCCCGGCGATCGCGGAGACCACAGGGCCCGCGCCGCGGAGCCAGAGCGCGCCCGCGGCTCCGCCAAGGACGCCTGCAAGAGCGCCTACAAGAGCGCCCACCAGAGCCAGCGCCGCGGTCGTCTCGCCGGCGGCGCGCCCCCTGGGCTCGCGCGCTCGCGAATAGGGTCGCGCCCGCGCCGTCTCGGCGAAGCGGATCGGCTCGAGCCGGCGCGGCAGCCGCATCCAGAAATCGACCGGTTCGGGCGCGGCGGCGGCGCAGGCCGCGAGCCATCGCGTGGCCGCGGCGTCCGACCCGCCGATCCCGCGCGGCTCCGCCGCTGAAAGCGCCACGCGCAACAGCCGCCGGCCGTCCTCGGGATCCCGCGTTTCCGCCAGCAGTTCCGCCAACTCGGAGATCGCGGCGCGCTCCGCATCGTCGAGCAGCAGGATCCCGGTCCCGGCCCCGGCCGCGCGATAGTCTCGCAGCCGACCGCGCAACGCCTCGCGCAGATCGGTCCCCCCCGGAGCCTCCCCAAGCAGCGCGCTCGCGAAGCCGTCGATCAGCCGGCGCGCCCCGCCCCGTCCCGCCTCCGCGTCGACATGGAGCAGCACGACCGCCACCTCGCGCCCGAGCAGACGCGCCGCCGCGCGCAGCGTCGCCCGCCGCGCCATCCGGCTCGGCCCGGACAGGATCGCAAGCTCAGCGCCGCCCGCGAACGCGTCCGCGATCGAGCGCGCCGCTCCACGGGTCGAGAGGCCGCCGCCGACCGCCTCTCTGTCCTGTTCCGCTCCAACGCGCGCCCGATCCAGCGATTGACCCTCCTCAAAACGGCGCGCCTCGCCACGCCGCGTCCCTCGATGGGAAGGTACGACCCGGCGCCCCGCGCCGCCAGAGCGTGCGACCCCAAAGCCCTGGCGGTGAGGCTTTCCGCTCATCGGACGCCAGATTCGCCGCAAGCGGCGTCACCGCCCCCCAGATCTGGTTGTGCGCGACCGCCCGCGCCGATAGCCTCGCCCGGATGCGCCGTCCGCCCGCGCCGCCGAGGCGCGCCGGCCGGCGATCCAAAACCCAACGATCATCCGAGGCAGGAGCAGCCCGTTGACCGCATCCCCGACCGATCCGACCGCGCTTCGGATCACCCGCAAGCTCGCCGCCGAGATCGGCGTCCGCGACGCTCAGATCGGCGCCGCCGTCGCGCTGCTCGACGAGGGCTCGACCGTCCCCTTCATCGCCCGCTACCGCAAGGAGGCCACCGGCGGCCTGGACGACGCCCAGCTCCGCCAACTCGAGGAGCGCCTGCGCTATCGCCGGGAGCTCGAGGATCGCCGCGCCGCGATCCTGAAGAGCGTCGACGAGCAAGGAAAACTCGACGACGCCCTCGCCGCCAAGCTGATGGCCGCGGACGCCAAGGCGGAGCTCGAGGACCTCTACCTGCCGTTCAAGCCGAAGCGCCGCACCAAGGCCCAGATCGCCCGCGAGGCCGGCCTCGAGCCACTCGCCGAACGGCTCCTGAACAACCCGGCCCTCGACCCGACCGCCCTCGCCGCGGAGTTCGTCGACGCGGACAAGGGCGTCGCCGACCAGCCCGCCGCCCTCGACGGCGCCCGCCAGATCCTGATGGAGCGCTTCGCCGAGACGCCCGAGGTGGTGCAGGCCGTCCGCGGCCGCATGAAGGGCGAGGCGATCGTCGTCTCCAAGGTCGTCCCCGGCAAGGAGACCGAGGGCGAGAAGTTCGCCGACTATTTCGACTTCTCCGAGCCGCTCTCGAAACTGCCCCCGCACCGCGCCCTCGCGCTGTTTCGCGGCCGCAAGGCGGAGATGCTGGACGTCCAGGTCCGCCTGCCGGAGGAGATCGAGGCCGAGGCCCGCGGCGAGGCCCGCGCCTTCCCGCCCCAAGCCGCCATCGTCGCCCGCGAGGTCGGCTTCGAGCATAAGGGCCGCACCGCCGACGACTGGCTGAAGGAGACCTGCCGCTGGACCTGGAAGGTGAAAATGGCCTTCAAGATCGAGGGCGAACTGTTCTCCGACCTGTTCGATGGCTCCGAAGACGAATCGATCCGGGTCTTCGCCGCCAATCTGCGCGACCTGCTGCTCGCCGCGCCCGCCGGTCCGAAGGCGGTTCTGGCCCTCGACCCGGGCTACCGGACGGGCTGCAAGGTCGCCGTGGTCGACCCGACCGGCAAGCTGCTCGAGACCGCCACGATCTACCCCCACGAGCCGCAGCGCCGCTGGAACGACGCGGTCGCGACCCTCGGCGCGCTCGTGCTGAAGCACTCGGTCGAGCTGATCGCGGTCGGCAACGGCACCGCCAGCCGCGAGACCGACAAGCTGGCCGGCGAGCTGATCTCGACGCTGAAAAAGGCGGGCCACGACCTCAATCTGACCAAGGCGATGGTCTCCGAAGCCGGCGCCTCCGTGTACTCCGCCTCCGAGCGCGCCTCGAGGGAGTTCCCCGGCCTCGACGTTTCGCTCCGCGGCGCGGTCTCGATCGCGCGCCGTCTGCAGGATCCGCTGGCCGAACTGGTGAAGATCGACCCGAAAAGCATCGGCGTCGGCCAATACCAGCACGATGTCAGCCAGACCAAGCTCGCCCGCGCCCTGGATGCGGTGGTCGAGGACTGCGTGAACAAGGTGGGCGTCGATCTGAACACCGCCTCCGCGCCGCTCCTCTCTCGGGTCTCCGGGCTTTCGGGCGGCCTGGCGGAGGCGATCGTGGCCTATCGCGACGAGCATGGCCGCTTTGTAAAGCGCGCGGAGCTGAAAAAGGTGCCGCGCCTCGGGCCGAAGGCGTTCGAGCAGGCGGCCGGGTTCCTGCGCATCATGGACGGGACCGAGCCGCTCGACGGCTCCGCCGTGCACCCGGAGGCTTATCCGATCGCGCGCAAGATCGCCGAGACCGCGGGCAAACCGATCAAGGCGCTGATCGGCGACCGCCAGGCGTTAAAGGCGCTCGACCCGCGGGCTTTCGTCGACGACCGCTTCGGCCTGCCGACCGTGACGGACATTCTGGAGGAGCTGGAGAAGCCCGGCCGCGACCCGCGCCCCGAGTTCAAGACCGCCGCCTTCCAGGACGGCGTCGAGAAGATCTCGGACCTCCGTCCCGGCATGATCCTGGAGGGGGTCGTGACCAACGTCGCCAATTTCGGCGCCTTCGTCGATGTGGGCGTCCACCAGGACGGCCTCGTGCACATCTCGGCGCTCGCGGACCGCTTCGTAGAGGATCCGCGCGACGTGGTGCGCCCGGGCCAGGTCGTGAAGGTGAAGGTGCTCGAGGTCGACGTGGCGCGAAAGCGGATCGGCCTCAGCATGCGGATGGACGACGCGCCGGGCGCGAAGGACGACCGCATCGCCCGCGACCGTCCGGCGAAAGGCGGCCCGCGCCACGCCTCGGCCGCCCCCAAACGGACGGGCGGGAAACCGTCGGGCGAGGGCGGCGCGGTCGACGCCGACAACCCCTTCGCCGCCGCTTTCGCCAAGGCCGAGCGCGCCCGGCGCGACAGCGCCTGAGCGCAGCGGGCGCTCGGCCGGCGCACGCCCCGCCGCCGGGCGCACTCGAACTCCGGGCGCTCGGGTTTCTCGGCGGAGCCGCCGTCGCGCGGGGTGGATCGACGGGGCCGGCGTCCGGGGCAAGGATCGCAGACCGGCGGAGCCGGCGGCCGACAGGCCGTCCTTGCGCTGGGCGGCGGGCTCGGCGAGGTCTCCTCGGGCGGCGGAGGATCCGCCGAGAAACCCCAGGGTTTCTCGGTGGTGAGCTTGAGAGATCCGCGCGCCCGAGCGGCGGCGGCGACCGAGAAGCGCGGGACGGCGGCGACGAACCGGCGGCCGGACGGCCCTCGATGGGTCGGCCGGCC
>JBCBRF010000059.1:0-19523 GCA_039819865.1 Pseudomonadota bacterium
GGCCGCGACGCTTTCGGAGGGGCCGGCGGGTTTGCGGCGGGCCGCGCGACGCGCCGGCGGGCGGGCGGCGTTGCGGGTCGCGCTCCGCAAACCCTCCGGCCCCGCCGGCCCCTCCGAAAGCGTCGCGGCCCGTTCCCAGAGCGCCTGCGCCGAGCGCGGCGCCCCGGCCGCGAGCCGTCCGATCGCCTCGGCCGACGGCGGCTCGGCGGCGTCGGCGCCGAACAGCGCCGCAAGCGCGCGCCCATCAGGCCCCGCCCGAGACAGCCCCAACGCCGTGCGGAGGCGCGACAGGCCGCGCGACGGCGCGACGAGCGGCGCGGGCGCCGCCCCGAGCAGCGCGGCGAGTCGGTCGCGCCCGAGCGCGTCGATGGCTTCGGCGCGCCCGGTCTCGTCCACACGACGGGCCGCGCCCCAAGCCTCCCGCGTCGCGCCATCGACCGCCGCCGCGACCGATGCGATCGCCGGCGCGGCGCGACGGAAAGCGGACGGCGACAACGCGTCGAGCGCGCGGACGAGCGCCATCCGGAACCAAGCGCCGGAGAGCCGATCGCCGCCGGGACCGAGGAGAGCTCCGACCGTCTCCGGATCGCCCTCCTCGAGCAGCGGGCCGAGCGCGGCGCCGTCCGCCGTCGGGTCGGTCTCGGCGCGCGTGGCGACCGCCCACGCCCGGAGCCGCGGATCGGGCGCCGCGCTCAAGCGGTGCGCGAGGCCCTCGACGATCGATGTCGCGCGAAGCGCGTCGAGCCTTTCGAGCGTCGCCCTGGGGGCGCAGCGCAGCGCGGCCGTCGCGGCGCTCTCCAGCGCCTCGATCAGCGCCCCGCGGCCCGAGACCTCGACAGGCGCCAGGACCGGCGCGTCGGTATCCGCGCGCGCGATCTCGCCCAGAACCGTCAGCCGGTCGAGCGCGTCGGCCTCGGACGGCGCCAAGCCCGACAGGGCGCGCGCCGCGGCGAGCGCCGCTTCCGGCGCCGCCTCGGCCGCGTCGCGCCACAGCGCCCCCAGAGCGCGCGCGTCGCCGGCGCGCGCCGCCGCGTCGATCTCGGCGCGAAACGCGGCCGCCGCCGCGGCGTCCAGATCCGGACCCAAGCCCGCCGCCGCCAGCAGGGCGCCGGCGTTCTCGGCCCGCCCCTCCAGGCGCATGCGCCGCACCGCGCCGCCCACCGATGGCGACCCGAGCGGCGTCGCATAGCGCAGGCCCACCGCCTCGATCCGCGCGAGGATCGCCTGCAGCGCCCGCCCGCGTCGGGTCCGCAGATCGATCCGACGCACCTGCGCCCGACCGCCGACCGGGCACGGCGCGCGCAGGCGCCGCAGACGCCGCGCCAGATCGTCCGCGACCGGCCCGAGCGCCGCGCCGCCCATCGGAACCTCCCCGCGATCGAGCTCGAACGGCGCGCCCTCCGAGCCCGCCTCAACGCGCCCCGAGGCCCAGCCTCGCAATCGCGCCTCGAGCGCCCCCGACGCCGCGTTCCCGAGCGCGGCGAACGCCGCGTCGCGGACCTCGTCGAACCCGGGCTCGGCCCGACCGCGGAGCGCCGCGAGCTCCTGCGCGATCGCGCTCGCCGCGGCGGCGTCCGCGGGCCCGACCGGATCGCCATCCGACCGAGCGGCCCGCGCCAGCGCCGTCAGCCACGCCGCCGAGGCGTCCTGTCCGCGCGCCCAGACCGCCGCCTCCCATCCCGGCGTCGCGAGCCCCGCCGCTCCGCCGCCCGCCGCGACGCCGAACGCCTCGAGCGACCAAGGCGCCCAGCCTGCGCGCCACCCGGCGAGCGCGGGACGCCCGTCGAGCCCCCGGCGCGCCTCCGAGACCGCGCGCGCATCCTCGCCGGCCGCGCCGCGCTCGAACGCCCGGGCCAAGGCCGGCGCGTGGATCGCGCCGCACACCACGGCGATCTCGCCCTCGAAAGCGCGCCGAGCGCGCCGGATCTCTTGGCGCATCCAGGCCTCGCGGATCGCAAAGCCGGAGGCCGACTGCGGCGCGGCCGTGCGCGAAAAAGCCGCCGCGGCCTGGATCCGCAAGAACAAGCGCCGGGGATCCTCCTGCTCGACCGCATCGCGCCCCAGCCGATCCCACCATGCGGGATCGACGACCGGCAGGCCGGCGAAGCCGGATTCTTCTCGAGCCGCCGCATCGCTCGGCGCGGGATCCCGAAGCGACTGGGGCGCGTCGATGAACCGGACCGGCCGCCGCCGCCGCCGCGCCCAGGCGATCGCCGCCCATTCCGGCGAAAACGGCGCGAGCGCATAGGCCCGCGCCGCCTCCGGCGCATCCGTGCGCCAATAGAGCAGCGCGGCCGGCGGCCGCACGCCGACCGCCGCCGCCAGCGACCGCGCCTCCGGCGGCCCCTCGATCAGAACCGCCGCCGGATCGAGATCGACGAGACGCCGCTGAACCAGGATCGCCGAGGCGGGATCGTGGTGGCGCACCCCGAGCACGTCGACGCCCGCCCCCCTCTCTCCGCGCCCATCCTCCGCACGGCCGCCTCGCACGCGCCGAGCGCTCATCCGACGCCGAGCGCGTCGCGGAAAGCGCGCGACACCGGATCCGCCCCGCCGAGCGCCGCCGCGTCCCACGGCGCGCTCTCTCGGCTCTCCAGACCATCGGCGAGTGCGCGCCCGAGCGCCGAGGCGCAACGCGCGAGGCGCATCTCATCGGAAACCTCTCCGTCGCCTAGATAGATCGCCTCGCTCCAGGCCGCCGCCACCGCGTCGACCAGTTCGGCGGGCGAGGGCCCGCGCGCGCCGTCCCACGCAGCGCCCGGCCCGTCGACATCGCCGCCGCGCCGCGCCGCCTCCGCGCGAAGCGCCCGAGCCAGCGCGACGGCGTCGGCGATCGGCGCCTCGGGCGGACGCGGCAACCCGCGCCCGAGGCTTTGCTCGGCGGCGGCCGCGCGCACCAGCGCGACCTCCTCCTCGAAACTTGCCGGCGGCGTCAGCCGCACCACCGCAAACCGCCGCATCAGCGCCGCCGAAGGCGCGACCACCCCGCGATCCGCCGCGTTGCCCGTCGCGATCAGTCCGAAGCCGGGGGCCGCCGGGCGCCATTCCTCGAGTTCCGGGATCGCCATCGCGCGCTCCGAGAGCGGTCCGACCAGCGCGTCCTGCACCGCGCGAGACATCCGCGTCAGCTCCTCGATCCGCGCGATCCGCCCGGTCTCCATCGCGCGAAGCACGGGCGAGGGCGTGAGCGCCTGCGGCCCCGGCCCCTCCGCCAGCAAGCGCGCATAGTCCCAGCCATAGCGAAGCGCGCTCTCCTCGACCCCGGCGGCGCCTTGGACGACCTGGCGGCTGTCGCCCGCGATCGCCGCCGCCAACAGCGCCGAGAGATGCGATTTTCCGACGCCGGGCGGGCCGAGCAGCAGAAGCGGTCGACCGGCCGCCAACGCCGCGATCGCCGTCTCCACCGGCCCCGGAGCCCCATGCTGTTTCCGCTCGATCGAAATCGCGCCGTCCGGCCCCAGAAGCGCGCCGCCCAACAGGAACGACCTCACCGCACGCGGGGTGAGCCGCCATCCTGGCGGGCGCGGCCCGTCGTCGGCCGCGGTGAGCGCGTCCAGCTCCGCGGCCCAACGGATCTCCGGCGACGCCTCCGCCCCCGGAAAGGGCGCGTCCGCCAAGACGCCCTTCAACGAGACGCCCTTCAACGAGACGCCCTGCGCCGAGGCGCCCGACCGAAGAGACGCCGCCCGCTGGGCCGCGCCCGGTTGCGGCCACGCGGTCGCGCCGCCGCTCCCAGGCTCCGGCGCCCCCGCCTCAGCCCGCGCCGGCTGCATCGCATGCCGACCAGCCCTCGCCCCTCTCCGCATCGCCCTCTCCTTCATGCGCCTAGCGCGTGGATGCGCCCGAGCGCTCGCAGGAAGCGGACCAGAAGCGGATCGATCCCAGGCGCCTCAGGCCCGGCCGTCCGATCCGTCAGCGCTTGAACGATCTCTGGCGCGGCGGCCGGAGGCGTCGCCGCCGCCAGCCGCCAAAGCAGGGCCTCGCCCGACGCCTGGCGGCCCGAGGGCGCGCGAACCGCCGCCGACGACCAGAGCGCCCGCGCCTCCGCCGCGCCCAGCGCATCGAGACGCCGCGCCTCGGACAGCCATCGCCAGAGCAACCCGAGCCGGTCCGGCGACCGGTCCGCGAGCGCCCTCAGCGCGACGGTCCGCAGCGTTGAGGGCGCGCCCGCAAGCGCCTTTTCGAACCGCCCGGCGAGGGACGCGCCCGGGCCGCCGCCTGCGACGACCTCCGCGATCGCCTCGACCGGGCCGAAACGCAGCGCGCCGTCTAGAACCGCCGCCGCGAGCGCCGGACGGCGCGCGCAGGCCGCCACGAGCGCGCCCGGCGCGACCGAGAGCGCCGCCGCCGCGGCCGGGAGCGGCGTGGCGGCGAGCCACTGAACCAGAGCGCGCGTCTCCGCCGCCCCGGCCGGGCCGCCCAGCCAGTGGACCCGCTCCGCGACGATCCGGAGCCGCGGCGACGGCGGCTCGGCGGACGCCGGCGCCGGCTCGAACCCCGCCCAGAAATGGTCATGAAGTTTTTGCGACGGAGCGCCGAGCAGCGCCGCGTAGAACGCGATGTCGGCCGGTGGAAGTCGATGCTGCGACGCCGTGATCCCCCGTGCGGCGGCATCGAGCGCGATCCCCCCAGCCTCCACCGGTCGACGCCCTCCGCCCCGTCCCGCAACGCCGTCCGCGAGCGCCGCGAGGATCGTCCGCAAGTCCGCCGCAAGCGCCGCCGGGATCTCTGGCTCGCAGTCGCATGCGGCCCCGTCGTCGAGCGGCGCCCCCCCGAGCGGCGCCCCCCCGAGAGGCGCCCCCCCGAGAGGCGCCCCCCCGAGAGGCGCCCCCCCGAGGGTCGGCCCCTCAAGGGTCGGCCCCTCGAGCGTCGGCCCCGCGACGACGGCCCGCCGCGCCGACCGCGCCATCTGATCGAGCAGGCTCGGCGCGACCCAGGACGGCGACGACGGCCGCGCTCGCTTCCGCGCCGCCGAGGCGGGCGGATCGTCCGGCGCGCGCCAGTAAAAGGCCTGACCGAGTTCCGCCTCCCCCCAAACCGCGATCGGCGTGATCGCGGCGCCGTCCCAGATCGCGAGGAGCGAGAGCGACGAGCGCCCTTCCCCGGGCTCGGGCGCGTCGATCAGCAGTCTCGGCCCGACGCCGCTCCCGTCGACCAGCCTGCCTCCGGCGCTTGTCAACCCGCCGAGCAGGACCGGCGCCTCCGGGCGCCAGGGGGTCTCCGCCAGCGCGCGCCGCGCCCCCGCGAGCGCCTCTCTCCAGCCGCTCTGCGGCGCGGATGGCGGCCCCGCCGCCTCGATCGCGCCGGAGAGCGGCGTCGCGTCGCCCTCGACCTCCGCTCGGAGTAAAAAGGCCCCGGGATACGCGACGAGCCGCGCATCGAACGCCGCGGGCGCGGGATGACGCGGCGCCCAACCGGGCGGCGCCGCCCGCGCGAAAGGATCGACCGGGGCGACGGCCGCGGAGACCGGGACATGGTCGACGATCTTCAGCAGGGATCCCGGCGCGTCGATTTCCGCCGCGGGCCGCCAGAGCCAACTGACCCGACGCCGCAGCGGCGCGCCGCCGCCCCAGGCCTGTTCGCTCCGCCGCGCCAACGCCCGCCAGACGCCAGCAAATCGCGCCGCCTCCGGATCGGCGCTGAGCGACGCGCGGCTGAGCGGCGCCGCGACCCATCCGTCGACCTCGCCCCTGTCCGAGGGCGCCAGCCGCTCCCGCGCCGTGAGCGCCCGGCCCGTCAGGCGCAACTCGGCCAGACCGTTCCGCCAGCGAAGCCCGCGCTCCGCGGGCCCCGCCCGCGCCGTCTCGGCCGCGATCGCGCGCAGGCGGTCCGCGAACCGCCCGCCATGCGCCGCCGCCAGAATCGCCGCAGCCTCCTCGACCCGCGTCTTCATCGCCGCCGGGATCGCCGGCCAATCGGGCGCGTCGGGATCGCCCCGACCGCCGTCGCTCGCCGCGCCGATCAGGTGGCCGAGCGCCCGCTCCACGGCTGCCGCCGCGGTCTCGCGGCGCACCGCGAAGCCGTCCTCGAGCTCCGTCTCCGTTCTCCGACGCCCCATCCGACCAAGGCTCCTGAACGCGCCCGCACAAGGCCGCGGCCTCGCGAAGATAGCCCCGCGCGCGTCGCCAGAGAATTGACGCCCCCCCACCGCCGCGCTGGACCTGGTCGGCGACCCCGCCCAGACTGGCGGCGGATACGCCGAAAACGCGCCCCCAGAGCGCGGCTGGGAGGACCGATGGCCGAAACCGACCCGCTCGCGCTCGACGAGGCGCGCGTCTCCGCGCATCTCGAGCGCGCCGTCCCGGGCTTCCGCGGTCCGGTCCGCGCCCGAAAATTCGCGGGCGGCCAGTCGAACCCGACTTACCGGCTCGACGCCGCCTCCGGCGTCTATGTCCTTCGCCGCAAACCGCCGGGCGCCCTGCTGAAATCCGCCCACGCCGTCGACCGCGAGCACCGCGTCATGGCCGCGCTCGCGGAGACCGACGTGCCGACCCCGCGCATGCTGCATCTCTGCGAGGACGACGCGGTCATCGGCTCGGCCTTTTTCGTGATGGAGCATGTCGAGGGCCGCGTGTTCGAGGATCCGCGCCTCGACGGGCTCTCCCCGGAGGAGCGCGCGCGGCTCTACGACGAGATGAATCGGGTGCTGGCGGCGGTCCATCAGATCGATGTCGAGGCGGTCGGCCTCGCCGATTTCGGCCGTCCGGCGAACTACACCGCGCGCCAGTTCAAGCGCTGGTCCGAGCAGTATCGCGCCTCCGAGACAGAGATCATCCCGGAGATGGACGCGCTGATCGACTGGCTGGGCGCTCACATGATCGCCGACGGCGCGGCCGGCCTGGTCCATGGCGACTACCGGCTCGACAATCTGATCTTCGCCCCTGACGCGCCGCGCGCGCTGGCGTTGCTCGACTGGGAGCTCTCGACCCTCGGCGACCCGTTCAACGACCTAGCCTACCAGGTGATGCAGTGGCGTATGCCGACGGGGACCGAGGGCCGCGGGCTCGCCGGCGTCGACCGCGCCGCGCTCGGGATCCCCTCGGACGAGGCCTATGTCGAGACCTACGCCCGGCGCATGGGCGTCTCGGAGGTTCCGGACTTCGACTACCGCCTCGCGTTCAACTTCTTCCGCATGGGCGCGATCGTCCAGGGCGTGAAGAAACGCGCCCTCGACGGCAACGCCTCGAACCCGGAGAAGGCGATGCGCATGGCGGAATTCATCCCGCTCTACGCCCGGCGCGGCGTCGAGGCCGCGGGGATCGCATGAGCCCGGACGCCGGCGCCGAAACCGGGCGAAAGGTGCTGGTGATCGGCGCCGAGGGCGGCCTCGGCGCGGCGATCGCAGCCGCCTACGCGGCGCAGGGAGCGGCCCTGGCCCGCGCGGACCTCGCCCCGACCGCGCCGGACGCGCTCGCCTTGGACGTGACCGACGCCGCGTCCGTCGCGGCCGGTTTCGAGACCGCGGCGACCCGGCTCGGCGGCCTCGATGTCGTGATAAACGCCGCCGGCGTTTTGCATGCGCCTGCGCCGCTCCGCGATCTCTCGGAAGCCGAGTTCGACCGCGCCTATGCGGTGAACGCCCGCGGCGCGTTTCTGTGCCTGCGCGCCGCGCTCCGCGCGATGACCGCCGCACCGGCGGAGACCGACCGCGCGATCCTGACCATCGCCTCCGTCGCGGGCCTGGTCGGCGCCCCGATGCTCGGGGGCTACGCCGCCTCCAAGCACGCGGTCGTCGGCCTCACCCGCACCGCCGCGGACGAGGCGGCGCGCTTCGGCGTGCGGGTGAACGCGCTCTGCCCCTCCTTCGCCGAGACGCCGATGCTGGAGAGCCTCGGCCCCGCGGCCGACGACGTGTCGAAGCTGACCCGCCGCATCCCGCTCCGCCGGCTCGCCACGCCCGAGGAGGTCGCGGCCGCCGCGCGCTGGATCTGCTCCGCGGAGAACCGCTTCATGACCGGCCAGGCGATCGCGCTCGACGGCGGCCTGACCGCGATCTGAGCGCGGCGAAAACCGTCACGGCGCGCGTTTCGGGGCCCGTCACTGGAACAGCCGCCCATCCCACCAGACCGGGGTCTCGAGCCCCGGCCTGATCCGGGCGAAGTCCGCGTGCAGCGTGTTGATCACGAGGGTCTTCTCCATCCGCGCGACCACCGACGGCGCGACGAGAAGCGCCGACCGAGCCTCGCGATACCAAGCCTCGCCGAACCGGCGCGCGACCACGCCGTCCGCGCGCGCCCACCCCTCCAGCGCATCCGGACTGACCACTTTGTAGGAGACGCCCGCGGGAATCGCGATCTCGATAAAAATGCTGGTTAGGCGGCGGCGCGCCGCTGTGATGGATGAGTTTCTCCTGCATCGCCGTCGAATAGTAGCGCGCGGCGTAGACCACCTCGGCGCCCGCCAGGATTCGCCCGCCAGGATCCGCCCGACTCGTCTCTCGCTTCATCGCGATGACAGTCACTTCACCTCGATCAGGAACACCGACCAGATCCAGCGCGCCTCGAGCTCTGCGCTGGCCGGACCATCCCCGGCGCTGTGCGCGATCCAAGTCGGCCCGCGCCCGCCGATCCCGAGCGGCGCGCCGTCCGCCGAGAGCGCGACGATCCAGTCCATTCCGTTCAGCTCCGCGGCGCTCAGTTCGATCGCATAACCGTCAAGCGCCATCAGACTGACGCCGGCGCCCTGCTTCGCGGCGACCTCCGCCAGGACCGACCGCAGTCGGGGGCCCCTCAGCGTAACGGCTCGCGGCCAGCCCTCCGCCTCGACGGTGATCTCGTGCTGGGGAAGCGCCTGCAGCATCGCCCGGTCGAACGCGAAGGCCCGGGTGAAGCTTTTCTCGTGATAGTTGAAAAACGCGTCCGAGAAGGGCTCGAAGCGATCGCGGTTGGTGCGCCCGACCTGTCCGACGACCGTGACGACCGGGGCGCCCGAGGGCGTGGTCTCCGCGGAAGCGAGCGGCGACGCCAAGGCCGACGCGGCGACCAGGGCGGCGGCGACGAGCGCGCCTGTCCAACCGAACGAGAAATGTCTGACGCACATCGGACGTCTCCATGGTTCAAAAAAACGATGGATACGCATGAAGACGCCAGGTGCGCGCGTCAGTGATCGCTCGCACACGCGGCGGGCGCGTCGACGAGACCCGCGAGCCAAAAATCCGTTCTTAAAACCGACTAGAACATCTCGGGGTCGACGTAGAAACGGCTCAATTGCGCCTGCCGCCGCGCCATCGAACTGTGCCGCGTCGCAGTCGGAAAGAATGCGCGCACCAGAGGTCGCCGTCTGACCTCCGGCAAGACCTCCGCCTGCGCCCCCGCCGCAAGTCGATCGGCTTGAACGCCGAACGCGTCTGGCCTCGCGCCCGGATCACGCTCGTCCGTTTCTTTCTCCCGTCGAAACTCGAATGACATGGACCTGCCCGCATTTGTATAGATTCGTCCAATCGTCGGAAACTTAGGCGGCCTCCGGCGCCTGAATCGAACGAGTTTTGCTTTGTTAGTATGAGTGGGGATAGTAGCGCGGCCCGTCAACGGCGTATTGTTACAAAAGTTTCAAAACCGAGCCTGCGTTGGACTTTTCTTTGTGTCATCGCCCCCGCATGCGCGAGATCGGAACGCCGCGAAGCGCGAAAGCGCCGCAATGACACGCGCCGATCACGCTGAGGGGACGCCCCCATCGTCTACGCCAAGCGATGTCTGCGCCAAGCGACGTCTTCGCCAAACGAGGCCGGCGCCAAGCGAGGCCGGCGCCAAACTAGGTCGGCGCCAAACGACGTCGGCGCCAAACGACGTCTGCGCCAAACGACGTCGGCGCCAAACGACGTCGGCGCCAAACGACGTCGGCGCCAAACGACGTCGGCGCAAAGCGACGCGCCGAACCGCCGACGCGGGTGTGCGACGCCCGGGCGCGAGCGAAACGCGGGCGTGCAGACGCCGCGGGACCATCAAACTGGCCGATTTTGCGCCACCTGTGGCTACAAAGCTCCAAATTCGAGCAACTCCCAGGGCCGAACCGCGCATCCACATGTCCTCGCCGACGGAGCGTCAGAACCTCGCCGTATTTGACGGGTGGTTGACGCTGCGCCGCGGACTAGCTCCCGCAAGGCCAATTCTGTCGCGAAAGCGACGACAACATGGGATCACGCCGCATGCGGTATCGCGCGACAGACGCTCTCGCCGCGCTGACCGAAGCGCCGCCGGATCGGCCTTTCGTCGTCGGGCAACTCGGGCAGTCGCTCGACGGTCGGATCGCGACGCCGACCGGCAAATCAAAGTACATTTCCGGCCGCCGGGCGCTGATGCATCTGCACCGCCTGCGGGCGTCGGTCGACGCGGTCCTGGTCGGCGCCAACACGGTTTTGGCAGACGACCCGCAACTGACCGTGCGCCTCGTCGACGGCCGTTCTCCGCGCCGCGTGGTGATCGATCCCTCGGGACGTCTGCCCAAGGATCTGCGCCTGTTCCGGGCGGGCGGGCTGTCGGTGATCCGAGACGCGGCGACGGTGGACGAGACCGCGTGCGCGGAGGCCGCCGCCCACGGCTACGAGATCATCCCTCTGCCCCGCGCCGAGGACGGGCGCATCGCCCCGCGAGCCGTCGTCGACGCGCTTGCGGAGCGCGGGCTCCGGCGCATCCTGCTCGAAGGCGGATCGGAAACCCTGTCCCACGCGCTCGCCGCGGGCGTGGTGGACGTGCTGCACGTCATGGTCGCGCCGATCATCCTCGGCTCCGGCAAGCCGGGCATTGCGCTGCCCCCGATCGACGAGCTGTCCGAGGCCGCGCATCCGGCGGCGGAGGTGTTCGCTTTCGACGACGGCGACGCGCTGTTCGTCTGCGATCTGCGCCGCGCCCGGATGGCCGGCCGGGACGACGGCGCAGCCGGGCGCCAAGCGGCGGCGGAGTAGCCGCCTCGGCGTCTCTCGGCAGGGTCAGACCCGAAAAACAGTCAGACCCGAAGCGCCAGCAGATCGAGATGGCCGATCTCGGCGCCGCCGGTCGCCGCGGCGCGCCAGGCGGTCGGATCGATCTGCAGCCCGCCGATATTGACCTCACGCACCGCCGACGCGATCCCGTCGGCGAGCGCCGCCATCAGCGCCGCGTCCCGCGGCGCCTCGAGCAGCCACGGGCTCCGCGCATCGGCGAAACCGCGCCCGCTTCCGGCCATCCGCGCCGCGAGCTGTGCGCCCGCCGCGGCCCCGAGCGCCGGACCGAAGCCCTTGTCCCGCGTCATGTGAGCGATGAAGGCGCCCGCCACCGCCGAGTCGTCCGGCGCCGGCGATCCGTCCTCGGCGCTCCAGCGCATCGTCCCGTCGAAGGTCAGCGCCGTGTAGAGCCCCGCCTTCTCCGGCATCGCGGCGACCAGCCGGTCGAGCCAGTCCGCCGAAACCAGATCGAAAAACGCGGTCGCCGTAACGATGTCGGCGTCCGCGAGCAGGTCCTTGAGATCCGCCGTCGCCAGGTCCGCTCTCACCGTCTCCGCCGTCGGATGCCGCCGGGCCGCCTCCGCCAGCAGATCGGGATCGTTGTCCACCAGCCGCCAGCGCGTAAACTCGGGCGCATAGCGGCCGACCGCGTCGATCGTCGCCCCGGTCCCGGCGCCGAGATCGACCAGCAGCGGACCGTCGCCCTCCGGATCGAACTTCTCGAGCCAGGCCGCCAACCCGCCGACCAGACCCTTGTCCCGCGCCCGCGCATCCGCCGGCGCGCGCAGATCGAGCCACTCCGAGGAAAATCCCATCTCGCCACAGCCTCTTGTCTCTCGCCCTCTCGAGCGCTCCCTGGCGTCAGCCGTAGCAGTCTCCGCCTAGTCGAGAAACCGTTCGAGCGCCGCCAGCGCCCGGGATGCGGTGTCGGACCACCGCGGCAGCGCCGCGCCCGCGCGCCAAGACCGCTCCGCGGCGGCGCGCCGGCGCGCCTTGTCTGCGAGGAGGGGGCGGAGCGCGGCTGCGAAGCCCTCGGCGTCTTCGGGATCGACCAAAACCCCCGCCGCCGCCGTGTCTCCGAGCGCGCCGCCTCTCCCGGCCACCACCGGCAGCCCGCGGACCAGCGCCTCCGCCGCCGCCATCCCGTAGCCTTCGAACCGCGCGGGCGCGATGAACAGATCGGCCGACGCGTAGGCCCGGTCGAGCGCAGCGGGCGGAAGCGCCCCGGCGAACCGGACCCGCCCCTCGAGCCCCGCCGCCGCGACCGCCGCCCGAAGCGCCGATTCGTGCTCGGGCGCGCGGCCCGTCGGTCCGACGATCTCCAGCCGCCAGGGCGCATCCGCCAGCCGCGAGAGCGCCGCGATCAGCAGGTCGTAGCCTTTGCGAGGGATCACCGCGCCGACCGCCAGCAGCGTCGGCGGGTCGCCGTCCGCCGCCGATCGCGGCGCGCGGTCGACCCCAGGCTCCGCGACCGCGATTCGCTCGGGCGGAACGCCGAACATCTCCGCCACCAGCCGCGCCGTCGCCCGGCTCGTGACGACGACCCCACGCGCCTGCGCGAGCGCCGCCCGCTCGCTTTCCTCGAGAATGGCGGCGCGCGCCGCGCTCAGCCCGTCTTCGAGACAGAGCGGATGGTGCACGAGCGCGACCGTTCGCCCACCGACCGCCGCGGCGGTCGCGCCGTCGAACGCGCCGAAAGCGAGTCCATCGATCAACAGCGGCCCCGGATGCGCCGCGAGCCGTCGCCGCGTCTCCGCCAGATCCGCCACGCTCGGATCGGGAAACGCGTCAGTCAGTCGAATAGGCTGGAGCGCCCGGCCGAGCGCCGCGGCCTCCGCGATCAGGCGGCGGTCATAGGCGTAGCCGCCCGAGATCGTTTCGAGATCGCCCGGGATCGCGAACCCGATCCCCGCCGGACCGCTCACCCGGCCACCGGCCCCTCGAACGAGGCCTTGGCGACATGGCTCTCCACCAGCGTCACGCGGATCGCCTCGATCCCGTCGGCGCCATCGCCGAGACGGCCCTCGGCGATCGCCCCGCGCATCTTGTCGAACACCCAGCGGCAGAGCACCTCGGTGGTCGTCTTCACCCCCTCGAACTCCGGCAGCGTGTCGAGGTTGGCGTAATTGATCGGAGCCAGCGACTCCCGCAGCGTCTCGAGCGCCCGGCCGATATCGACGACGATGCCGTCCGCGGTCAGTTCCGAGCGCAGGAACGCGACGTCGACCACATAGGTCGCGCCGTGCAGATTCTGCGCAGGCCCGAACACCGGGCCGGGCAGGCTGTGGGCGATCATGATGTGCTCGCGCACTTCGACCGAATACATCGGAGCGATCATTCGCAGCTCTCCTTGAGTCTATCGATGGCGCGACGTCGGCGGCTCAGTCGCGGCGCGCGAAGGCGGCGCCGAGCACGCCCGGCGCGGCGGCCATGACGCCTGCGAGGTAACGCACCAAGCCCCAGTCCGGATCCTCCGGCCGCGCCTCGGGATTATCGACCCAGGCGGCGAGGAAATCCACGCCGACCACCAGCGAGGTCGCCATGCCGAGGACCAGCCCGAGCACCGCGAGCGCCGCGGCGATGCCGGCGCGTCCCCGCACCGCCAACATGGCGACGAAACCGATTACGGCTCCGATCAGGGTGAACATGCTCGGCTCCTCCCGCCTATCGTCTCAGTCCGTCGCTTTCACGTCCGGGTAGCGCACGACCGTCGCCAACCCCGCGCCGCCCGTTCCCCGGCCCAAAACACGCGGCATCGCCTCAGGCAAGTCGTCGAACCCGATCTCCTCGCTGATGATCGCGTCGAACCGCGGATCGCGGAGGATCGACAACGCTTTGGCCATGCGCCGCCCATGGCTCCACCGCGCCCGACGGGGCGTCGCCACTTGCCCGACCTGGCTCGAGATCAACCGCAGCCGCTTGCTGTGAAACGCTTCGCCAAGCGGCGCGCGCGGCGCCTGGTCGCCATACCAGCTCAGCTCCACGACCGCGGCCTCCGCCCCCGCCAGCGCCAGCGCGGTCGCGAGGCCCGCCTCCGTCGCCGAAGTGTGAAACACCAGGTCGGACCCGCCGGCCACCGCCTCCGCCTCTTCCGGCGCCGCATAGCCCACGCCGAGCGCATCCGCGACCGCGGCGCGTTCCGGCGCCGGATCGACCAGCGTCACCTCGGCCCCAGGCGTCGGCCCGAGCAGAGCGGCCAGAAGCGCGCCCAGCACGCCGCCCCCGACGATCGCGATCCGGTCGCCGGGGCCAGCCCCGCCGTCCCAAACCCCGTTGAGCGCAGTCTCGAGATTGGCCCCGAGCGTCGCCCGCCGCGCCGGCGCGCCGTCCGGAACCGGGACCAACAGCGAGGCCGGCGCCGCAAACCGCTCTTGGTGCGGGGCGAGCGCGAACACCGTCCGCCCGACAAGCTCCGCCGGTCCCCGCTCGACCACGCCGACCGCCGCATAGCCGTAGATCACTGGAAACGGAAACGCGCCGTCCTGCAGCGGCGCCCGCATGCGGTCGTGCTCGGATGCAGGCACCCGACCCTCGAACACCAGCCGCTCCGTCCCGCGCGAGATCGCCGACCACAGGGTGCGGACGAGCGCAGGCCGCTCTTCTTTTTGCAGCGCAGCGAACGCGGCCTCCGGATCGACAGGGCGCAGCGCGCATTGCTGCGGCGCCACATAACAGAGCGCTCTCGACAATGTTACCTCACAACAATGTGGCGAGCCCGTGTGGAACACAAATTGGTCTTCATTGATCCAATTGCCGCCACGGTGCGTCGCACAAAAACAGTCTGCCGGAAACTGCGCCGCCGCCCGTGCAACCGAGAGCGGCCGCCATGCGTAAGACATGTTGGGCGCGACGCCGGCCCGCCACGACCGCGCTGATGCGGTCGCCAGGAACGAGGATAGCTCATGCCGACCACCGCGTCCGCATACCCGACCGCCACGGATCAGCGCGACCGCGCCCGCCGCGCCGCGACGCGCACCCCCGCCGGGTTCCAGAGCGTCGCGACCCTCGCCCGCCGCCGCGCCCTGATGGCGACGCTCTGCCTCGGCGCGCTCGCAGCGATCGCCTATGGCGTCGGCTCCTTGCTCGGGGCCGGCGGCTGGACGCCGCTCGATATCGGCCTCTTCGTTTGCGTGATGCTGAGCGCGCCCTGGACGGTGCTCGGTTTCTGGAACGCGGTCATCGGCCTCTGGCTGCTGCGCGGCGCGCGCCGGGGAATGCGCCACGTCGCGCCTTTCTGGCGCGGCCTCGACATTGCGGAATCCGTTCGTCTGCGCACCGCCGTCTTTATGACTCTGCGAAACGAGGACCCGGAGCGCGCCTTTCAACGCCTGCTCGTGATGCGCGACAGCCTCGACGCGACCGGCGAGGGCGCGGCCTATGACCTGTTCATCCTCTCCGACAGCGACCAGCCGGAGATCCTGGAGAGCGAGCGCGCCCTGTTTGAGCGCTACAAGGCGCGCCTCGACGGCGCCGGCAGCGCGACCTATCGCGCCCGTCCGGACAACGCCGGGTTCAAAGCCGGCAATGTGAAGGACTTCCTCGAGCGTTGGGGCGACGACTATCAGCTGATGCTGCCGCTCGACGCCGACAGCGTGATGTCCGGTCCGGCGATCGTCCGCATGACCCGCGTGATGCAGCGCCATCCGAAGCTCGGCATTCTGCAGAGCCTCGCGGTCGGAGCCCCGGCGACGAGCCCGTTCGCGCGGCTCTTCCAGTTCGGCATGCGCCACGGCATGCGCAGCTTCACAATGGGCAGCGCCTGGTGGCAGGGCGATTGCGGCCCGTTCTGGGGACACAACGCGCTGGTGCGCGTCGCGCCCTTCAAAGCGCATTGCGATCTGCCGGTGCTGCCGGGGCGCCCGCCGCTCGGCGGCCACATCCTCAGCCACGACCAGGTCGAAGCGGTGCTGATGCGCCGCGCCGGCTACGAGGTCCGCGTCGCGCCGGTCGAGGGCGAGAGCTGGGAGGAGAACCCGGTCACGATTCTCGATTTCATGAAGCGCGAGCAGCGCTGGCTGAACGGCAACATGCAGTACTTCCCGCTGCTCGGCATGCCGGGCCTGCGGCCGGTGAGCCGCTTCCAGCTCGTCCAGGCCATCATGATGTACCTCGCCCCGCCCGCCTGGATGTTGATGACCGCCCTCGGCGCCTTCAAAGTATTCGAGGCCGACATCGGCAGCTTCGATCCGGTGCTCGGCGTCTTCATGTTCTTTGCGATGTTCGCGATGAGCCTCGCCCCGAAGGTGGCGGGCGCAATCGACGTCGCGCTCGAGCCGGGAGGCATGCGTCGCTATGGCGGCCCAGGCCGTTTTGGCGTCGGCGTCGCGATCGAGACCGTGTTCGGCATGCTCATGGCGCCGGCCGTCGCGCTACGCCTGACGATCTTCCTGATCGGCCTGCCTTTCGGCCGGAAGATCGGCTGGAGCGGCCAGATCCGCGACGCTTACGGCCTGGAGTGGTCGACCGCCTGGGCGAGCCTCTGGCCGCAGGTCCTGTTCGGCGCCGCGCTCGCCGCCGCGATCGGCTATGGCGCGCCGAGCATCCTGCCCTGGGCGGCCCCGGTGCTGCTCGGTCTGATCCTGGCGCCGGCGTTCGCCGTCCTGACCGCGAGCCCCGACTTCGGCGACTGGCTCGCCCGCAACGGCCTCGCAGCGATCCCGGACGAGTTGCGCCCGTCGGAGACGCTGACGGCCCTCGCGACGGCGCCGGCGCTCAGCGACGCACCAGCGTCGCTGGTCCCGAGCGCGGAGGCCGCGCGCGCCGAGGCCCGCGCAGCTCTGCTCGACGATCTGGTCGACGCGCCCTTGACGGATGCGCCGAAGGTGCCGCGCGCGGCCTGATCCGCCCGCATTCCTGCAACAGCGGCTGAAACGCCGCCGGGCGCCCCGATCACGCCCGGCGGCGTCTTCGTTCACGGCCGATCACAGGGCCGAGGGGCGCGCTTCCGCACAGCGAGAGCTTGAGCCACCTCAAGGTCGAGTTTGGAGCCGCGGCCCACAGGGTGGCTCCGAGCTTGGAAGACGCCAACTGGTCGCCGAGCGACCCGTCCGACCTGAAGGAGCATCGCCATGTCCGCCGCCGCTCACGCCGCCCGTCCCTCGTCGAACGCTCTTTGGGCGGCCCGCATCGGAGCCGTCGTGGTCTCGGGCGCCGTCGGGCTCTTGTTTTGGGAGCTGTACATCCGTTTCGGCGCGCCCGTCGTCTCCGGCCCGTTCCCGCTTCAAGGTCCCGTTGGCCTCGCCCAGACCGTATTGAACAAGACCATCGGCCTGAACGCGCTGCTTGGCGCAGGGGCGGCGCGCGACGTCGCCGAGGCGCTCCATTACCTGACGGCCTTCATCGCCTATCCGCTCGGCTATCTGCTGATCGCACGCCCGATCGCGGGCGGCGTCGACCGCGTCGTCCCGATCGCGCCGTTCTGGCTGGTCGGGCTCGCTTACGGCGCGGCGCTCTTCCTGTTCGCCGGCTATGCGATGGGCCACCTGATCGCGGGCTTCCCGCCCTTCTTCGGCTTGAACCTCGAGCGGATCGCGTTGAACCCCGCGCTGTCGGGCGGCGCGGGCGAAGCGCTCCCGCTGATCGTCGGCGGGGCCGTTCCGCTCGGCTCGCTGGTCGGCCATATGCTGCTCGGCCTCGGGATCGCGACCGGCGCCCGCGCGGTGCTCGGCCGCGCCGGCTGAGAACCGAGAGAGAAGCGACAGAGAACCGACTTGCACCCGAGCGCGCGAGCTGAGCTGACTTCTGCGCGCGCCTTCTGATCGAGGCGCGCGCATTCGCTCGCCGGACCCGCCGACCGCTCACGGAGCCCGCCATGACCGCAGCCCCCGCCGCCGACGCCGCGCCCCGCCTCGGCGCCGACATCCTCGCCGAACGCCTGGCCGCCGCCGGCTGCCGCCGCGCCTTCGGCATCCCCGGCGGCGAGGTGCTGGCGCTGATCGAAGGGCTGCGCGCGGCGGGCGTCGCCTTTCATCTCACCAAGCACGAGAACGCCGCCGGCTTCATGGCCGAGGGCGCGTGGCACGCCGACAGCCTCGACCTCGCGCCGGGCGAGCGCGCCGCGCCTGGGATCCTCATCGCCACCATCGGCCCCGGCGTCGCCAACGCCGTGAACGTGGTCGCGAACGCAGTGCAGGACCGCGTGCCGCTGCTGTTCCTGACCGGCTGCGTCGACGGCGCGGAGGCGCTCACCTACACCCATCAGGTCTTCGACCATCAGGCGATGCTGCGCCCGATCGTGAAGGCGACGCTCCGCGCCGAGGCGGGCGCGATCGGCGCGGCCGTCGACAAGGCGCTGGCGATCGCGCTCTCGGGCCAGCCCGGGCCGGTCCATCTCGACCTGCCGATCGACGCCATGGAGGGTCCGGCGATCGGCCAGGACGCGGTCCCGCAATCCCCGCCGAAACCGCTCGCCGGAAGCGCGCCCGCGCCCGGCCCGGACCTCGAGCGCGCCCGCGCCCTGCTGCGAGACGCCGAGCGCCCGCTCGCCCTGGTCGGCGTCGACGCGGTGAACGAGGGGGCGGGCCCTGCGGTCGCGAACTTCCTCCACGCCTACGGGATCCCGGCCATCGCCAGCTACAAGGCGAAGGGTCTGCTCGACGACGGGGACCCCCTCTCGCTCGGCGGCGCGGGGCTCAGCCCGAAGGCGGACGCGATCCTGAAGCCGCTGCTGGAGGCCGCGGACCTGATCCTGCTCCTCGGCTACGACCCGATCGAGATGCGCAAGGGCTGGCGCCGTCCCTGGCCGGACGCGACCCCCGTCGTCGAGATCACGCCGGTCCTCCGAGACCACGGCATGCACCCCGCGGTCGCCGAGACTTTCCTCGCCGATCTCGCGCCGAGCCTCGCCGTGCTGTCGGACGGCGCTCCGGCCCGCCCCGTCTGGTCCGATGGCGCCCCCGGGCGCGCCAAAGCGGCGCTCGGCGAGGCCTTCGCGCCCGAGCCCGGTTGGGGCCCTGCGCGCGCCTTCCACGTGCTCCGCGAGGCCGCGCCCGAGAATGTGACGACCACCGTCGACAGCGGCGCGCACCGCATCCTGCTGAGCCAGGCCTGGCCGGTGTCGCGCCCGCGCGGGCTGCTCCAATCGACCGCGCTCTGCACCATGGGCTGCGCCCTCCCGCTCGCGATGGGCCACGCGCTCGCCCGGCCCGAAACCCCGGTCCTCGCCTTCGTCGGCGACGCCGGGCTCGAGATGGGCCTGGGCGAGCTGGCGACGGTCCGCGACCTGAAGCTGCCCGTGGTGATCGCCGTCCTGGTCGACGAGAGCCTCGCGCTGATCGAGCTGAAGCAGCGCGCCGGACAGAACCCGAATACCGGCGTGGACTTCCCCGGCTCCGACTTCCCGGCGATCGCGCGCGCGCTCGGCGGCGTAGGCCGCTGGGTCGACGACGAAGCGACGCTCCGCACGGAGGCCACCGCGGCGTTCGAGCGCCGAGATCAGTTCACCCTGCTCGCGATCCGCATCGGCCGCCGCGCCTATGACGGCAAGTTCTGAACCCGGCGCGACGCCTCCGCCGCGGCGATCGGTCGGCCGAGCGCGCTTGACCAAACTGGAGACTCTCGCGGAACCCTTGCGCAGGGGCCCCGCGTCGGCGGCTCCTGCGCAAGG
>JBCBRF010000060.1:0-19443 GCA_039819865.1 Pseudomonadota bacterium
GTCCTAGCGCTTGGCGGCCCCAGCGCCTGGCGGCCCCAGCGCCTGGCGGCCCCAGCGCCTGGCGGCCCGGGGCGAGGCCTCGATTTTGGGGGCTTGCCTTCGAGATTGGTTTCATCTCTCCTGTGCACAGGTTGTGTACACTGAAGCGGGGTCGAGCGTCCCTTCGACGATCTCTTGGCGAGGCGGCGCTCACTCTCGAAGAGCGCGCCCACTCTCGAAAAGCGCGCTCACTCCCGAAGAGCGTAAGCCGTTGCGGGCGCATGCGTACGCAATCTCAGATCGCACGCGCCCATTTCAGACCCCCGCTCCGGCAAGAGCGAAAAATTCCCAAAAAAAACATCATTGGGGGGTTCCGCGCAGAATTTATGTGCGCCACGGTGAGCGCGTCCTCGCAATCCAGCATGAGGGGAAGCGAAATGCCCAACAAAAAGACACCGCAGTTGATCGACAGACTCGCCGAGGAGGCGCGTCTTGGCCGGATTTCTCGGCGAGATTTCATGAGTTATTCTGTCGCAGCGGGTGTGACCGCCGCGACCGCCACCGGTTTGTGGACCGGATCCGCGAAAGCCCAGCCGAAGAGCGGCGGAACCTTCCGGTTCGGCATCCACGACGGCAACACCTCGGACACCCACGATCCGGGCACTTACGCCACGCGCCAGACCATTTATCTCGCGCACCAGTATCGCAGCTTCATGACGCTCATCGAGCCCGACGGCTCGCTCGGGCCGGACGTCGCCAGCGAGTGGTCGGCCAACGCCGACGCGACGGAGTGGACGTTCAAGATCAATCAGCGGGCCACCTTCCACAACGGCAATAAGGTGACCCCGGCCGACATCATCGCGTCGATGAACCACCACCGCGACGTGGGCGGCCGCAAGACGACCTCGGCGGCCAAAGCGCTCCTGTCGTCGGTGACCGAGATCGCCGCGATGGGCGACGACGCCGTCGTGGTGACGCTGAGCGGCGGCAACGCCGACTTGCCGTGGCTGATGACGGACTATCACCTGGCGATTTGCCCGGCGAACGCCGATGGCACGCTCGACTGGCAGTCGGGCGTCGGGTGCGGTCCTTACAAGATCGAGAACGGCGAGTGGGGCGTGCGTTGGAGCCTCAGCCGGCACGACGATTGGCACCTCGAGGGCGCCTATTTCGACACGATCGAGATGCTCGTGCTGAACGACCCGAACGCGCGTCAGACGGCGCTCGTGACGGGCGATGTCGATGCGGTCTCGCTGATCGAGCTCAAGACGATGGCGCTTCTGCAGCGTGATCCGCGGATCGTCATCGAGAACGTGCCGAGCGCCGGTGCGATCACCATGCCGATGCACTGCGACACCGCGCCGTTCGACAATGCCGACGTGCGCAACGCGCTGAAGCTCGCCTGCAACCGCGAAGAGCTGATCGAGAAGATCGCTTTCGGGGCCGCGACGATCGGCAACGATTTCCACCACTCGCCGGCTCAGCCTTACTGGCCGGACAGCGTCCCGCAGCGCGCCTACGACCCGGACGAGGCCAAAGCCCTGCTGAAGAAGGCGGGCGCCGAGGGCCTCACCATCAGCCTCAGCACCGCCGACTCCGTGTTCTCGGGCGCCGTCGACGCCGCCGTTCTCTACGCCGAGCAGGCCAAGGCGGCCGGCATCACCATCAACGTCGTGCGCGAGCCGAACGACGGCTACTACTCCGACGTCTGGCTCAAGAAGCCGTTCACCATGGTGTCCTGGGGCGCCCGTCCGACGCCGGACGTCATGTACACGCTCGCCTACAAGGACGATGCGGCCTGGAACGAGAGCCGTTGGCAGAACGAGCGGTTCAACGAGCTGCTCGTGCAGGCGAAGGCGGAGCTCGACCAGTCCCGGCGCGCGGAGATGTACGCCGAGATGGCGACGCTCGCCCGCGACGACGGCGGCACGCTGATCCCGTTCTTCAACAACTTCGTCTACGCCCGGAGTGCGAAGGTTCAGCGCGGCGACAACCTCGCGGCGAGCTGGGAGCTCGACGGCGCCCGCGGCCCGAGCCGCTGGTGGTTCGCCGGCTAATCGGCGACGACGTCAGCGTCCGGCGCCGCGGCGCCGGACGCGCCCCGAGAATTCATTTTCGAATGCTCGACGCGGAGCGGTCGCTCCATTGAGACGGCCGCCATTTCCGCAAAGGAGACAGACCCTTGGGTGGCATTATTTCGCTCGTGCTGAAGCGGCTCGGGCTTGGATTGCTGACGCTTCTGGTCGTCTCGATCCTCATATTCTTCGCCGTCGAGCTCTTGCCTGGCGATATCGCGGAAGCCGTGCTCGGCCAGGGCGCCACTGAAGAGACGGTGGCCGAGATGCGGGAGCAGCTCGGGCTCAATCGACCTGCGGTCGTGCGCTATCTCGACTGGCTGGGCGGCGCGGTGCAGGGCGATTTCGGCGTCTCTTTGATCTCCGGAGACCGCGTGAGCGCCGCGATCGGCCCGCGCTTCATGAACACGCTCTTCCTGGCGGCCTATGCGGCGGTGATCGCCGTCCCGCTCTCGATCGTGCTCGGCGTGATCGTCGCGCTTCTGCGCAACACGGTGTTCGATCGGGTCGCGAACGTGATGACGCTGACCTCGATCTCCTCGCCCGAGTTCTTCCTCGGCTACATCCTGATCCTGTACTTCTCGGTGAAGGCGAGCATGTTCCCGGCGATCGCGAGCATCAGCCAGGGCATGGGCTTCTGGGCGCTGTTGCACGCCACTTTCCTGCCGGCCCTGACGCTCGTGTTGGTGGTCACCGCGCACATGATGCGGATGACGCGCGCGGCGATCATCAACCTCCTCGCCTCGCCCTACATCGAGATGGCGCGGCTGAAGGGCGTGCCGCCCTGGAAAGTGATCGTCCACCACGCTCTGCCGAACGCCTGGGCTCCGATCATCAACGTCGTCGCCCTCAACCTCGCCTACCTGATCACCGGCGTGGTGCTGGTCGAGGTGGTGTTCGTCTATCCGGGCATCGGCCAGCTGCTGGTCGACGCGGTCAGCAAGCGCGACTTCCCGGTCGTGCAGGCGTGCTGCCTGGTCTTCGCGGCGACCTTCATCCTGTTGAACCTGGCGGCGGATGTGGGCGCGATCCTCACCAACCCGCGCCTGCGGCATCCGAAGTGAGGGGCGCGGCATGAGTCTGTTCGTCATCGGCTATTACGCGTTCCTGATCGGGGCGTCGTGCCTCGCCGCCTACTACAAGCAGCGTCAGCCCTTCCTGCTGTTGTTCTCGCTGACCCTGGTGTCGTTCGTGCTCGGCATCATCGGGGGCATCTCCGCGCTGCAGACGGTCGCGGGCGCCGCGGCGCTTCTCGCTCTGGCGGCCGGCACCTCCTACGCCTTCCGAGAGTTCCTGGTCGCGATCGCCCCAACGGAGACGGCGAAGGAGCTGCGCACCGCGCCTCTGACCGCCGCCTTCGGGATGTTCGTGATCTTCACCTTCGCGATCGCCGGCGCCTTCGCCCCCGTGATCGCGCCCTATGGCGAGGCCGAGGTGGTCGCCGGCGCCTTCGCCCCGGCGGACGACAAGCTGCTGCTGGGCGCCGACCAGCTCGGTCGCGACGTCTTCAGCCGCATCGTCTACGGCGCGCGAAACACGGTGGGCTTGGCCCTGGTCGCCACGGTGCTCGCGTTCCTCATGGGCGCGATCGCCGGCCTTCTCGCCGCCACGAAAGGCGGCTGGTTCGACCAAGTGATGGGCCGCGTCGCGGACATCATCATGTCCGTGCCGTCCCTCATCTTCGCGCTTCTGATGCTGTCGATCTTCGGCACCAGCTTGATCGTGATCGTCCTCGTCGTCGCGGTGATCTACTCCCCGCGCGTGTTCCGCCTGACCCGAGCGGTCGCGGGCAACATCGTCGTCATGGACTATATCGAGGCCGCTAAGTTGCGGGGCGAAGGCACCTGGTACCTGATCCGCAAGGAGATCCTGCCGAACTCGACCGCGCCCCTGATCGCCGAGTTCGGGCTCGAGTTCTGCTTCGTGTTCCTCTTGATCGCGGGTCTTTCGTTCCTCGGCCTCGGCATTCAGCCCCCGACCGCGGACTGGGGGTCGATGGTGCGCGAGAACGCGACCCTGATCTCCTTCGGCGACATCACGCCGCTGATCCCGGCCGGCGCCATCGCGCTGCTGACCGTCGCCGTGAATTTCGTGGTCGACTGGATGCTGTTCCGGTCCTCCGGTCTCAAGGAGCAGTGAGATGACCAAAGAGAAAGACGTTCTGCTCGAGATCCGCGACCTGCGAATCGAGGGTTATTCCGAAGAGCAATGGGTCGAGATCGTCCACGGCGTCGATCTCACGCTGCACAGAGGCGAGGTGCTCGGTCTGATCGGGGAATCCGGCGCCGGCAAATCGACCATCGGGCTCGCCGCGATGGGCTTCGCGCGCGACGGCTGCCGGATCTCTGGCGGCTCGATCGAGTTCGACGGCATGGAGCTCACGAACGCGACCTCCGAAGACCTGCGCGCGCTTCGCGGCTCGCGCATCGCCTATGTCGCCCAGTCGGCGGCCGCCTCCTTCAATCCGGCGCACAAACTGATCGAGCAGCATGTCGAAGCGCCGGTGCAGTACCGCATCCAGAAGCGGATGGAGGCCCAGGAGGACGCCGTCGCGCTCTATGAGCGGTTGCGCCTGCCGAACCCGCAGGAGATCGGCTTCCGCTATCCCCACCAGGTCTCCGGTGGCCAGTTGCAGCGCGCCATGACCGCGATGGCCATGGCCTGCCGCCCGGATCTGATCATCTTCGACGAGCCGACCACGGCGCTCGACGTGACCACCCAGATCGAGGTGCTCGCCGCGATCCGGGACATCGTCGACCAGTTCAACACCGCGGCGATTTACATCACGCACGACCTGGCCGTCGTCGCCCAGATGGCGGACACCATCAAGGTTTTGCTGAAGGGCGACGAGGTCGAGGAGGCGCCGACGGAGCAGATGCTTGAGTCGCCGAAGGAGGACTACACCAAGAGCCTGTGGGCGGTGCGCAGCTTCAAGCGCCCGCAGAAGCAGCGCCCGAACGACGGTCATCCGATCGTCTCGGTCAAGAACGTCGACGCCGCCTATACGGGCGGCGTGAAGGTGCTCGACGACGTTTCGTTCGACATCTATCCGGGCATGACCGTCGCGGTCGTGGGCGAATCGGGATCCGGCAAGTCGACGACCGCGCGCTGCATCACCGGCTTGCTGCCGCCGAGCAAGGGCGAGATCCTGTTCGACGGCGAGCCGCTGCCGGCGAGCTACCGCAAGCGGAGCAAGGAGCAGCTTCGCCAGGTTCAGATGATCTACCAGATGGCGGACACCGCGCTGAACCCGAAGGTGCAGATCAACGAGATCATCGGCCGCCCGGCGCAGTTCTACGGCGGCTTGCGGGGCACCAAGCTAAAGAGCCGCGTCGACGAGTTGCTCGATCTGATCGAGCTTGAGCCGTCGAAATACTACAACCGCTATCCGCCGGAGCTTTCCGGCGGCCAGAAGCAGCGGATCGGCATCGCCCGCGCCCTCGCCGCGGAGCCGCGCTTCATCATCTGCGACGAGGTCACGAGCGCGCTCGACCAGCTGGTCGCCGAGGGCATTCTGCGTCTGCTCGATCGCCTTCAGCGCGAATTGGGCCTCGCCTATATGTTCATCACCCACGATCTGGCGACGGTCCGTTCGATCGCCGACGAGGTCGTGGTGATGCAGCGCGGCAAGGTGGTGGAGCAGGGCCCGAAGGACGCGATGTTCACGCCGCCGCACCACCCTTACACGGATTTGCTGCTGTCTTCGGTGCCGGAGATGGACCCGAACTGGCTCACCACGCTGCTGGAGGAGCGTGGCGTGGACAATGTGGGTGAAGCGGCCTCGACCTGACGCGGCCCGGCGAGTGGGTCCGTGCGCGACGCGCGCGGACCACCGGCCCGATCCAGCCGATCCCGCGCCAACCGATCAGGAGATCGACATCGCGGCGAAGACCATCAGCCCAAGCAGAGCGGCGTAGAGGCACAGCAGGCCCGGCAGGTTGCCGCCGCGCATGCGCTTCTCGCGGATCAGATCGTCCATGTTCATCGCGCTTCTCCAACCGGCCTGACCCGCTAAGGTCTTTAGGCTTCGCCCCGTTCGGCCGCTGCGGCCTACGCCGAGAGTGGGGGCGCGTACAGCGGTTTTCTACTTCGGCGTTATGTCCGTTTCGCATGCCTGTTGGCGCGTCAGATCATGGCGTCACGTTTCGAACCATCGCCCAGGGCCTGAGCGGTCCACGGCGATCCGACCGGCTCGAAATGGCGCGCGCCCGACGTCGCGCCGACTCGGATTCCGACACGGACTATCCTCGCATTCTGTTAAGATCCGATCTCCATCCGAGCCTCTTAGGAACAGCCGGTGAAGCCGTCGAACAAAGAGCGTCTTTACGACGATTTGAAGCGCGATATCCTGACCATGGCGCTCGAGCCCGGCGCGGACCTGGACGAGACGCGCTTGAGCGAGAAGTACGATATCTCGCGCACCCCTCTCCGCGACGTCTTCAGGCAATTGAGCGGCGAGGGTTATCTGACGATCCGAGACAACCGCGGCGCGATCGTCTCGCCGATGTCGCACAAGACGTTGCGCGATTTCTTCCAGACCGCGCCCCTGATCTATGCCGCCATCTCACGCCTTGCGGCGGGCCGGGCCAATCCCAAGCAAATCGCCGAGTTGAAAGAGATCCAGCAGAGTTTCACCACTTCGGTGCGCGCCGAGCGCCCCGACGACATGGTCTTTTGGAACGACCGCTTCCACCTGTTCCTGGGCGTGATCGCCGACAACCAGTATCTGATGCCGAGCCTCCGCCGCCTGCTGATCGATCACGCGCGCATTGGCCAGACCTTCTGGCGCGCGCAGTCCGACGACATGCGCGACCGCATCCGAACCGCCACTGAGCAGCACGAGCGGCTCATCGCGGCGATCGAGGCGGGCGACCCGGAGGCCGCCGTCGCGCTCACGCTCGAGCACTGGAGCCTGTCGCGCGAGCATCTCGAGATGTTCGTCCGCCCCGACCCCTTGCCCCTCGACGCGCCCCTGAGCGCCTGACCGCTTGCGCGACGGGGTCGATGGCGCTAGCAATGTATACGCAGTGTACACAAGAGGTGCGCCCATGCCGTTCCGCATGCGCTTCGAGGGCGTCTACACGCCGGTCGTCACCCCTCACGCCGACGATCTGAGCATCGACCACGACCGCTTCGTCGCGGTGATCGATCGCCTGATCGCGGCCGGCGTGCACGGGCTGATCGTCGCCGGCACCACCGGCGAGTACTACGCCCAGACCGCCGAGGAGCGGATCGCCCTCATGCGCCTCGCGAAGGACGCGATCCGCGGCCGCGCGCCGCTGATCGTCGGGACCGGGGCCATGCGCACCGAAGACGCGATCGGCTACGCCGAAGCGGCCAAGGAGGCGGGCGCCGACGCGATCCTGGTCGCGACCCCGCCCTACGCCGCCCCCACCGGCCGCGAAAACGCGCTCCACGCCCTCGCCATCGACCGCGCCGTCGATCTGCCCGTCATGCTCTACAACTATCCCGGCCGCATGGCCGCCGAGATGGACGAAGAGTTCCTCGACCGCGTCGGCCGCAGCCCGAACTTCTGCGCCATCAAGGAAAGCTCGGGCGACATCAACCGGCTCCATCTGCTGGCGCGCGACTACCCGCACATCCAGCTCAGCTGCGGCATGGACGACCAGGCGCTCGAATTCTTCGCCTGGGGCGCGCGGAGCTGGGTCTGCGCCGGCTCGAACTTCGCGCCCGAGGCCCATATCGCGCTCTGGCGCGCCTGCGCCGTCCAGGGCGACTTCGCCAAGGGCCGCCGCATCATGTCCGCGATGTTGCCCCTTCTCCGAGTGCTCGAGCAGGGCGGAAAGTTCGTCCAGTGCATCAAGCACGGGCTCGCCATCCGCGGCCTGCCCGTCGGTCCGCCCCGCCGCCCGCTGCAGCCCCTCAACAAGGAGGAGAAGCGCGCCTTGGCGGAGACCGTGGCGGTGATGGACCGCGCCATCGCCGCGATCGAAGCGGAGAGCCCTTTCCAAACCGAGCGTCAGGAGGCGGCGGAATGAGCGAGCTGTTCACCCGAGACGAATACGCCGCGATCGCGGCCGACCTCGCCTTGCCGCGCGCGGCCTTCATCGACGGCGCCTTCCGCGGCGCGGGCTCCGCCGGAAGCTTCGCCACCGTGAACCCCGCGACCGGCGCGGCGCTCGCCGAGATCGCGGCCTGCGGTCCCGAGGAGATCGACTTCGCGGTCCGGAAAGCGCGCGAGGCGTTCGAGGACGGCCGTTGGTCGCGCCGCCACCCGGCGGAGCGCAAGCGCACCCTGATCCACTTCGCCAAACTGCTCGAGCGCAACCGCCACGAACTTGCGGTGATGGAGAGCCTCGACAGCGGCAAGCCGATCCGCGACTGCGTCTCGATCGACCTGCCCGAGACCATCAACACCATCAAGTGGCACGCCGAGGCGATCGACAAGATCTACGACCAGACCGCCCCGGTCGGCGAGGACGCTCTGGCGATCGTCGCGCGCGAGCCGATCGGCGTCGTCGGTCTGGTGCTGCCCTGGAACTTCCCGCTGTTGATGCTCGCCTGGAAAATCGGACCGGCGCTCGCGGCCGGCAACTCCGTGGTCGTGAAGCCGGCCGAGCAGACGACGCTCACCGCGCTCCGGGTAGCGGAGCTGGCGCTTGCGGCCGGCCTGCCGCGCGGCGTGCTGAACGTCGTCCCGGGCGACGGGCCGGGCGCGGGCGAGCCGCTCGGCCTCCATCCGGACGTCGACATGATCGCCTTCACCGGCTCCACGGAGACCGGACGCCGGTTCCTGCGCTATTCGGCGGACTCGAACCTGAAGAAGATCGCTCTCGAATGCGGCGGCAAGAACCCGGCCCTGGTGCTCGAGGACGCCGAAGACCTGGACCTCGTCGCCGAGCATGTCGTGAACGCCGCCTTCTGGAACATGGGCGAGAACTGCTCCGCCGCCTCGCGCCTGATCGTCCACGAGGCGGTGAAGGCGCCGCTGATGGAGCGCATCCTGGCCCGCGCGCGGGACTGGCGCACCGGCGACCCGCTCGACCCCGCGATCCATCTCGGGCCGCTGATCGACCGCGCTCACTTCTCCAGCGTGTGCGGCTATCTCGAGCGCGGCCGCGCCGAGGCGCGCGCCATTCTCGGCGGGGAGGGGCGGGACGGCTATGTCTCTCCCACGATCTTCGACGACGCGCCGCGCGACGGCGCGCTGGCGCGGGAGGAGATTTTCGGGCCGGTGCTCTCGGTGCTGACCGTCGCCTCGACCGAAGAAGCGATCGCGCTCGCCAACGCCACGGATTACGGGCTCGCAGCCTCGGTGTTCTCCGCCGGCGGCAAGCGCGCGCTGCAGGCGGCGCGGGCGATCCGCGCGGGCGCGGTGACGGTGAACTGCTACGGCGAGGGCGACGTCACGACCCCCTTCGGCGGCTATAAGACCTCGGGCTTCTGGGGCCGAGACAAGGGCCTCCAGGCGCACGACCAGTACACCGAGACCAAGACGATTTGGGTCGACCTGACCGACCGTTCGGGCGAGGCCGTGGCGTGAGCCCATGCGCCGAGCGCCGCGTCCGCCGCTTGCCGAAGGATCCGGGGGCGGCGCCATGGTCGGCCCTGCTGCCGCCGCCGCCGCCGCCCCGCATTCTGCAGGAGCGTGTCACAGCCGATTGGCTGGTGATCGGCGGGGGCTTCGCGGGCCTCGCCGCCGCCCGCCGCCTGACCCAGCTCCGCCCCGGAGACCGCATCGCCCTTCTCGAGGCCACCCGCATCGGCGACGGCCCCGCCGGGCGCAACACCGGCTTCATGATCGACCTGCCGCACAAGCTGTCCTCCGAGGACTACGCCGGCGCGGCCGAGGCGGACCGGCGCGAGACCGCGCAGAACCGCGCCGCGATCGCCTTCGCGGCCGAAGCGGTCGAGGAGTACGGCCTGCCCGAGGAGGCTTTCGCCCAAAGCGGTAAGATCAACGCCGCGGCGACCACGGCCGGCGATCGCCAAAACCGCTCCTACCGCCGCCATCTGGAGGCGCTGGGCGAGGCCTCGGAACTGCTCGACGCTGCAGAGATGAAGCGCCTGACCGGCTGCGACTATTATCTGAGCGGCCTCTACACGCCCGGAACCGCGATGCTGCAGCCCGCGCTCTTCACTCGTGGAATCGCCGCCGGTCTCGCCGACAAGATCGATCTTTTCGAGAACAGCCCGGTGACGGCGCTGAAGCGGGTCGACGGCCTCTGGCGCGCCAAGACCCCCGGCGGCGCGGTGACGAGCCCGAAACTGATCCTCGCGGTGAACGGGCATGCGGAAAGCTTCGGCTATTTCGCCCGCCGCCTGGTCCACATCCATCTCTACGGGTCGATGACCCGCGCGCTCGGCGAGGACGAAATCCGGCGTCTCGGCGGAGAGCCGCGCTGGGGCCTGACGCCGGCCGATCCGATGGGCGGCACGGTGCGTCGGATCTCCGGGACGGGCGGCGACCGGATCATCGTGCGCAGCCGCGTCAGTTACACCCCGTCGCTCGAGATCGACGAGGCGCGGCTCGAGACCATGGGGCGCGCCCATGACAAAGGCTTCCGGGCCCGCTTCCCCATGCTGGCGGGCGTCGCGATGGCGCAGCGATGGGGCGGCCGCCTGTGCCTCAGCCTGAACGACGCGCCCGCCTTCGGCGAGATCGAGGAGGGGGTGTTCGCCGCCTGCTGCCAGAACGGCCTCGGCGCCGCCCGCGGCACCCTCTCCGGCATGAGCGCGGCGGATCTGGCGGCGCAGGGCAATGCGCCCCATGTCGCGGAGCTGCTGGCGGCGGAGCCTCCGAGCCCGCTCCCCCCAGCGCCGCTCGACCGCATCGGCGCGACGGCCACGCTCGCCTGGAAAGAATGGCGCGCCGGGCGGGAGCGGTGACCCTTCGAGGCCCGTCGCCGCACGCCAGAGCGGGTTTGCGCCCCGACCCACCCCACCCCCGACCCACCCCACCCCCGACCCACCCCACCCCTGACCCCTCCCCGCCGATGCGGGGAGGGGAAAGCGACGGCTCAATCCGCGTCGCCGCGGCCGGATCTCGCCCGAGCGGCGCCGATGTCGTCCCCCTCCCCGCACGCGGGGAGGGGCTAGGGGTGGGGCCGCCGCCCTCAACCGCCCTCACGGATTGACCGCGCTCAAATTGCCTGACTTTAGTCAGGAATCATGATTTCAGACCCGATCTCCCGCACTCGACGCTTCAACCGCGCGGTCACCGCCGAGGTGGGCGCGCTCGACGGCTCGTTTCTCGGTCGCGGGCGTCCGCTCGGCGCGGCGCGCGTGTTGAACCTGATCGGCCGCGGCCAGGGCGACGTGGCGGAGATCCGCGACGCGCTGCGCCTCGACTCCGGCCTGATGAGCCGGCTCCTCCGCAGTCTCGAGGAGGAGGGCCTGATCGCCCTCCGCCCGCACCCCGAAGACGGCCGCCGCCGCGTCGCGGATCTTACCGCCGCGGGCGAGAAAGAGTTCGCGGCCTACGAGGCGCTCTCGAACGCCCAGGCCGAGGCGATGCTGGCCCGCGCCCCCGATCGCGACGCGCTCTTGGCCGCGATGGACCTGATCGCCAACGCGCTCTCTCGCGACCGGGTCGCCATCGAGGAGGTCGATCCGCGCGGCGGGCCTGCGCGCACTTGCCTGGCCGCCTACTACGCGGAGCTCGCGCGGCGGTTCGAGCGCGGCTTCGACGTCTCGCTCTCCCGCGATCCGGAGGCGCGCGACATGGTCCGCCCCCGGGGCGGGTTCTTCGTCGCGACCGCCGACGGCGCGCCGCTCGGCTGCGTGGGGCTGAAGGGCGGGGGAGGGAAGGTGGCCGAGATCAAGCGGCTCTGGGTCTCTCCCTCCGCCCGTGGCCTCGGGCTCGGCGGCCGGCTGATGGCCGCGGCCGAAGACGCCGCCCGCGCCCTCGGCGTCGAGACCTTGCGGCTCGACACCAACAGCGCGCTGCCCGAGGCGAAGCGGCTCTATGAGCGCGCGGGATGGCGCGAGATCGAGCGCTTCAACGACGATCCCTACCCCGACCTGTTCTACGAGAAGCGGTTGTGACGATCGGCCCCGATCAGCCCGGCAGGCTCAGCTTCGCCGTCCGTCCGCCATCGACCGCGAAGACCTGTCCGGTGACGAAGGCCGCGTCGTCCGACGCGAGCCAGGCGACCAGCGCCGCGACCTCTTCGGGCCGACCGGTGCGCCCGAGCGGATGGATCCGCCCGATCTCCGCCTGGAACCGCGCCGGATCGGACATGGCCGCGATCATCTCGAGGTTCAGATCCGTGTCGATCCAGCCCGGCGCCACCGCGTTGCAGCGGACGCCGTCGGGCCCATGGTCGATCGCGACCGCGCGCGTCAACCCATGAAGCCCGGCCTTCGAGGCGCAATAGGCGGCGTGCCCGGGATTCGAGCCGAGTCCCTCGATCGACCCGATGTTCACGATCGCGCCGCCGTCCGTCATGCGCCTCAGCGCTGCGCGGATCAGCAAGAACGGCGCGGTGAGGTTGACCGCCAGCGTCCGCGCCCAGACGGCGTCGCTGGTCTCGCTCGCGCGCGCTTCGTGCATCACGCCCGCATTGTTCACCAGCACGTCGATCCGCCCCGCCGCCGCCATCACCGCGTCGACGACGCGCGCGGGCGCGGACGGATCCTCGAAATCGGCCTTCACGCTCTCGAAGCCGTCCGCCGCCTGGCGCTGCGCCGCGAACACCCGCGCGCCCTCGTCGCGCAACCGTTCGGCGCAGGCCCGCCCGATCCCGCTCCGCCCGCCGGTGACGAGCGCCACCCGGCCCGCGAACCGCCCCGCCGCGGCGCTCATGTCACGGGCTTTCCACCATTCGCCTCGATCAGCGCGCCGCAGAGATAGCGCGCCTCCTCCGAGGCGAGGAACAGGATCACGTCCGCGATGTCCTCCGGCTGGGCGATCCGCCCCAGCGGCACGGAGGCGTCGAGATCCACGATCGCGGTCTGCGGATCGAGCCCCCGGATCGCGAAGCCCGTGCGCAGCATCGGCGTGTCGACCTCGTTGGGACAGACCGCGTTGATCCGCACGCCGTCCCGAGCATGATCCCGGCCCATGCATTGGGTCAGCGAGGCGATCGCCGCCTTCGTCATGCAATAGACCGCGTGGTCGGGTCCTGGATGCGCGCCCCAGCAGGAGGCCACGTTGACGATCGCCCCGGTCCGGCCCGGGGCTTCCGCCGCAAGCAGCGGGATGGCCGCGCGGCAAAGCCGAAACGGCGCCTCGACATTCACCGCAAGCGACAGGCGGAAATCCGCGTCCGAGGTCTCCGTCACCGGACCTCGGCGCATCACGCCGGCGTTGTTCACCAGGATGTCGAGGCCGCCGAGCGCCGCCGCCGCCCGCGCCGGCAGCCCGGCGCAATAGGCGGCGTCGGTCAGGTCGCCGGGCAGGGCCTCCTCCGCTTCGACGCCGGCGAGATCCCGGTCCGCGGCCGCGACCAGCGCCCCCTCCGCCCGGAGCCGCGCCACGACCGCGCGACCGATCCCGCCCGCGGCGCCGGTGACCAGGGCGCGTCGTCCCTTCAGCCGCATGGCTCAGAACTCCTCGTTCAGCCCGCCATTCTCTGGGATCTCCCGCTCGCGCCGGGCGATGTAGTCTCGGAGCGCCTCGTCCACGGCCGGGTCGAGCGGCGGCGCCTCATACTCGGCCAGCAGCTTCCGCGCCTTCTCCAGCGCGCGCGTCGTGGCGTCCTTCGAGCCGTCCGCCATCCATTGCTCATAGGCGTTGTTGTCGAACAGCTCCGGCATGAAGAACGCCCGCTGGAAGTTCTCGAGCGTATGCGGATGGCCGAGATAGTGCCCGCCGGGACCGACATCCCGCACCGCCGAGAGCGCTTCGTCGAAATCGTCCCAGCGCACGCCTTCCGCCATGCGGTGGCCCATCGCGCACTGCTCCGCGTCGACCACGAACTTGGCGACCGAGCAATGCATCCCGCCCTCGTTCCAGCCGGCCGAGTGCCAGATGTAGTTCGCGCCCGCCATCAGCACGGCCATCAGGGTCGTGGCGCTCTCATAGCCCGCCTGCGCGTCCAGCGTCTTCGCCCCGCCGAGCGTGTTCGAGGTCCGCCACGGCACGTCGTAGAACCGCGCCATCTGGCCGATCATGAAGTTCATCAGGCTGATCTCGGGCGTCCCCGCCATCGGCGCGCCCGACGCCATCGAGACCGTCGACAGGTAGTGCCCATAGATCGCCGGCGCGCCTTTGCGGATCACCTGGGTGTAGGCGAGCGCGGACAGCGCCTCCGCGTTCAGCTGCGCGACCGCCGGCGCCGTCGAGGCCGGCGTGTTCGCGCCGCCGAGCACGAAGGGCGAGCACAGCACCGGCTGGTTCCGCCGACAAAAGGCGCGCATGGCGCCCAGCATGGTCGCGTCCCAGACCAGCGGCGAGTTGCCGTTGCAGTTCCCCACCGCGACCGCGTGGCTCTCCAGGAACTCCGCGCCGAACAGGATCGCGCACATATCGAGCACGTCCTCGGCGTTCTTGCCCGAGGTCGTCATGCCCATGAAGGTTTTGTCGGAGTGCTTGATGGAGGAATAGGTGATGCGCAGGTGGCGGTGCGCCACCGGATGGTCCATCGGCTCGACGATATGGTGCGCCGAGGAATGCAGCGCCGGGCTCATCTGCGCGAGCTTGTGGAACATCGCCAGATCGTCGAGCGTCGGGTTCCGCCGCACATCGTCGAGGTCGCGCAGATAGGGTGCGCCGGTCATCGGGACGAAGATCGACTGCGGTCCGCCGAGCGCGACGCTCTTCTGCGGGTCCCGCGCATGGAGCGTGATCTCGGACGGGATCGTCTTGATCAGCTCTCGGACCAGCCCCCGATCGAGGCGCACCCGCTCGCCATCGACCTCGGCCCCCGCGGCCCGCCAATCCGCGAGCGCCACGGGATCCCGGAATACGACGCCGACCTGCTCGAGGATGTCCATCGAGGCGGCGTCGATCCGGGCGACCTGCTCTGGCGAGAGCGGTTCGACCAGCGGCAGTCCGCGCTTCAGGCCGGGCAGCATGCCATGCTTCGGCGCGCCCCGCGCCTCGCGCCGGGTCTCCCGCCCGCCGCGCCGGCCGGCGCGCCCAACAGCCATCTTCGTCGCCATCAGAGCAAGCGCCTCCCGCGCGATCTGCGTTGTGTACAATGTGTACACGATACGCGGTCGGCCTCTCGGCGCAAGCGAAATCATGCGTCGGCGAGGGCCGTCGGAGGCGCGCGCTTCTACCGGCGCGCGCATTCGGCGGGGTCGATGCGCCGCCTGGCCGCGTTGACCCGCAATGCGAGCGCCAGACAGAACTTGAATTCGACGGGTGGGCGTTCGATGGGGGAATCGAATGGCTGTCACGACATCAGGGACGATCCTGAACGGGGTCGCAGCGGGGAATCAGAGCGGGTCGGCCCTGGCCGGGCTCGGGGATGTCAACGACGATGGGATCGTCGATCTGATCATCGGCGCGCCGACCGCGGCCGGAAACGCCGGCGAAAGCTATGTCGTCTTCGGTCGATCGGGCGGCTTCGGGGCGAGCCTCAATCTCTCGGCGCTCGACGGCTCGAACGGCTTCACGCTGGAGGGCGTCTTGCCCCCCGATCGCAGCGGCTTCGCCGTGTCGGGCGCGGGCGATCTGAACGACGATGGGATCCCGGATATCGTCGTCGCGGCGCGGGAGGCGTCGCCGAACGGCGCGAGTTCCGGCGCGGTCTATGTCGTCTTCGGACAACAAAGCGCTTTCTCGGCCACGGTCGATCTCAGCGCCTTGAACGGCTCGAACGGCTTTCGGTTGAACGGGATCGACCCAGGCGACCTGGCCGGCAACTCGGTCGCGAACGCGGGCGACGTGAACGGGGACGGGATCGACGATCTGATCATTGGCGCGCGCGACGCCGCGCCAGGCGGCCGGATCGACGCCGGCGAGACCTATGTCGTGTTCGGCCAATCCGGCGGGTTCGCGGCGAGCGTCGAGCTGTCCTCGCTCAACGGGTCGAACGGCTTCACCCTCAACGGGATCGCCGCGGACGACCGCTCCGGGCGGACGGTCTCGAGCGCCGGCGACTTTAACGGCGACGGGGTCGACGACATCCTGATCGGCGCCGGCGCCGGCGGCGCTTTCCTGGTCTATGGCGACTCCGGCGGCTTCGCCGCCAGCATCGATCTGTCCTCCCTCTCTTCGTCGACCGGCTTTCGCATCACCACGTTCAACACTGGCGATCCGAGTGGCCGAGAAGTCGCCGCCCTCGGCGACGTCAATGGCGATGGGTTCGACGACGTCATCGTCAGCGGCGGGGCCGGAAACCAGAACGGTCAGGGCGAAAGCGGTGTGATCTACGGTCGTCCCAGCTCCGGCTCGGTCAACCCCACGACCCTCGACGCGCCGTTCGGCTTTAGGCTGGTCGGCGCCGACCCGTTCGACGATAGCGGCGACGCGGTCGCCGGCGTCGGCGATGTGAACGGCGACGGGATCGCGGATATTCTGATCGGCGCCAGCCAAGCCAGCCAATCGGGCGGCATGGGCGCGGGTGAGGTCTACCTCGTCTTCGGCGCCGAAACGCGTCCGAGCGCCGTCTTCGAGCTCTCTTCGATCGACGGCCGGAACGGCTATCTGTTTCGCGGGCTCGATGAATTCGACGCCAGCGGAAGCGCGCTGGCCGGCGTGGGCGACGTCAACGCCGATGGCGCGCCGGACTTCGTCATCGGCGCCTTTCGCGGCGACCCGAACGGAAACTTCAACGCAGGCGAAAGCTATCTGATCTACGGCGGCGCCGACCGGCTGAGAGCGCTCGACCGGGCCGATGGGATCGAAGACGGCTCGATCGAACTCGCCAATCTCGGAGCCTTGATCGGCGACGACGCCAACGATGATATCGTTCTGCCGACGAACCGCCGCTCGGCGTCGGGCCTCGACGGCGACGACACCATCGCCGGCAGCGGCGACGACGAGTTTCTCTACGGCGATCGCGGTCGCGACTTGATCTTCGGCGGCGCGGGCGCGGACCAGATCTACGGCGGCCGGGGCGCGGACTCGCTCTACGGCGGCGAGGGCGCCGACAGCCTGTTCGCCGACAACGGCTCCGACCTGCTGAGGGGCGGCGCGGGCCAAGACCTGCTGACCGGCGGCGCCGGCGTCACGACGTTCGAGGGCGGTGCGGGCGACGACACCTTGATCGCCGGCGGGCGCGACGACGTCTATCAGGCGAGCGTGTCGGGATCACAGGGCGTAAATGTCGATCTGCGCGCCGGCGCGGCGACGGACGAGTTCGGAGACAGCGACGAACTCGTCGCCATCGCCAACGCCAAGGGCCGCGGCTTCGCCGACACGCTGGTCGGCGATGACGGCGGCAACGAACTGCGCGGCCAGGGCGGCGGCGACTTCCTGACGGGCGGCGACGGCTCCGATACGATCTCGGGCGGGCTCGGGTCCGACTGGTATGTGGCGAGCGAGCGCAGCGATAGCGGGATCGTCGTCGAGCAGTTCCGAAGCTTCGCGTTCGTCGTCGACGGTTTCGGCGCGATCGACACCTTGTTCAGCATCGAGAATTTCGAGGGGACCGTTTTTGGCGACTTCATCGAAGGCGCGTCCGCGGCGAACCGTCTGAACGGCGGCGACGGCGAGGACACGCTCATGGGCGGCGCCGGCAAGGACACGATTTCGGGCGGTGTGGCCGACGACCTGATCGACGGCGGGCTCGACAACGACAAGCTGCGCGGCAACGGCGGGCGCGACGTCTTCGCTTTCGGCCTCGACACTGGATTTGACGAGGTCAAGGACTTCCAGGACGGGAAGGATCAGCTGAGTTTCGCTGGAACCGGTCTGGTCTTCGCGGATCTGCGGATCGACGCCAAGGGCTCCGACGCCCGGATCCGCCACAGCGGCGACGGCGTCGTCATTGTCGAGAACCTCGATCCCAGCGACCTCGACCCCGGCGACTTCGTTTTTTGAGGGCGGCTTGGCCTGGCGGTGAACGACCCTCGGCCCCGGCCGGCGCACGCGCATCGCGGCCGAGCCACTCCACAGCGGAAGCCGTCTCGAACTGCCCGTCTCTATCTTGATTTCTGAAGATCACTTTATGTTGATATCTAGCCCAAGATCGAGCGTTTCTGCTGAGATCGTAATCTTCGAGCTCGAGATGAAGTCGACGCCCGTTTCGGCGACCGCCGCCACCGTATCCAGCGAGATGCCGCCCGACGCTTCGAGCACCGCCCGCCCGGCGTTCAACGCGACGGCCTCACGAAGCTGATCCGCCGAGAAGTTGTCGAGCAGAACGATCTTCGCGCCCGCGTGGAGGGCTTCTTCGAACTGCTCGAGGGTGTCGACCTCGACTTCGATCGACACGAGGTGGCCGGCGTAGGCCTGCGCGGCCGTCACCGCTTTCGCCACTCCGCCGCAGACGGCAATATGATTGTCTTTGATCAGAATGGCGTCGTCGAGCCCGTAGCGATGGTTGGAGCCCCCGCCCGCTCTCACCGCATGCTTCTCCAGCGCGCGCAGTCCGGGCGTCGTCTTTCGCGTGCAAACGATCCGGGCGTTCGTGTGAGCGACGCGCGAAACATAGGCCGCCGTCGTCGTCGCGATGCCCGAGAGGTGGCACAAGAAATTCAGAGCGACGCGCTCGCCAGCCAGCAAGGCGCGCGCATTGCCCGAGATCGACGCGATCCGGTCGCCCGGAGCGACCCGCGCCCCGTCCGCCGCGTGGATCTCGACGCTCAGGCCGGCGCGCTGCAGCTGGAACGCGCAGATCGCGGCGTCGATCCCGCACAAGGCGCCGGGTTCTCGACTGGCGATCACCGCTTCGGCGTGCGCGTCCGGCGCGACCGTCGCCGCGGACGTCACGTCGCCCGCGCGCCCGAGATCTTCGAGAAGAGCGATCCGAACCGTCTCCTCCACGAGCAAAATCGGCGGAGCGGCGACGCTGGTGCTGGCGGACATGGATCGATTCTCCTTTTGGCGAACACGTCGGCGCCGACATGACCTCGGCAAGCGGTCCCAGGCCATTAGACGTCTCGGATCCCGCGATCGGCGCGGCGGTCCGGGTCTTATGCGTCGTGGGCTCTCGCCGAGCGCTATTTCTCTTGCAGCAGACCGTCGGCGGCGGGTTCCCGCGCGGCCAAGCGCGCCGTTTCTTCTGCGATGTACTCTCGCGTAAACGGCGCTGAGTCGCGTTCGCGCCCGATCTGCAGTTGCAGCACCGCGTTCGGCCCGTGGCGGAAGGCGCCGGCGGCCGCCGCCAAATACAGTTCCCACATCCGGCAGAAGCGCTCGTCATAGAGCGCCTTGGCCTCCTCTCGACGAGCGGCGAAGCGTGCGCTCCAATGATCGAGCGTTCGCGCATAATGCATCCGCCAAAACTCTGCATCGAGCGGAAACAGCCCGCTCTTCTCGAGCCCGGAGAACACCTCCGACACGGCCGGAGAATAGCCGCCCGGGAAAATG
>JBCBRF010000061.1:0-19398 GCA_039819865.1 Pseudomonadota bacterium
CGAGCATCGCCCAGATTTTTCGCGCGGCGGACGTCGTGATCGACGGCGACCAGTCGGCCGGCGACGACAGCACTCTGAGCGTGACCACGACTTCCGCGATCTCCTGCTACTGCGACGATAGCGAGACGACGCTCTGCTATTTCACGCTGTGGAGCCACACCTACGAAGTAGGAACCGTGGCCAACGGCGCGTCCCAAGGCTCGGCGGTGACGGCGATCCCGTCCGACCTCGCGCAGCAGGAAAACGAGACCATTATCTATACGACGACGACCTACGAGTTCTCGCCGGACATCAATCTGGTGCTGCCGGATACGATGATGACGATGTCGGACAAATCGTTCTTCCGGCCGCGGAAGTCCGACTTCGTCAGGCATACCGGCAATCAGGCGACGAATGTCGAGGTGGATTGCTCCAACTTCGAGGACGTATTCGGGGTCGACAAGGGCTCGATGGACCTCGGCGGCTGATCGGCGGCGGCCGGCGCGCCCGGTCTGCGATCAAGCGCCGTTCGCGCGACGGCGCGGCTGGGCCGCGGTCGCGGCGGCCGCCAGTTCGTGGAAGCGGGTCAGGAACGCCGATTTCGCCTCCTCCGGGCGCATGGGCTCTAGCGACACGGCTCCTGTTTCGAAGGCGTGCAGCGCCCATGGTTGCGGCTTGAAATAGCGCGCCGCGATTTCCGCTTCGAAACCCGCAAGCTCGACCGCCTCGAGATAGGCGGAGGCTTGGTCGGCGCGCTTGATCGCTTTCATGGCCGACCGCGTCGCCGCGCCCGCCAGGCCGAAGCGGGTGAGCACGGCGTCGAGAATGCGGTTCTCCGTCGCCTTATAGCCCTCGCCCATCAGGGCTTTGAAGGGGCTGATCAGGTCTCCGATCACATACTCCGGCGCGTCGTGCAGAAGCGCGAGCAGGCGCAGGCGGGCGTCGGCGGCGGGGGCGCTGGCGACGCAGAGGCGCTCGACCACCAGGGAGTGCTGGGCCACCGAGAAAGCCCAGTCGCCGATCGTCTGGCCGTTCCAACGCGCGACGCGTGAAAGGCCATGGGCGATGTCCTCGATCTCGACATCGGTCCAGAGCGGCTCCTCGAGATTGAGGCGTTTGCCGCTCAACATACGCTGCCATGGTCTCGGGTCCGGGTTCGGCATGCGGGCGTCCTCGGCGCTCGGTCGGTCCAGAAAGTCGGTCTCTGAGGTCGATCTCTGAGGTCGATCTCGGAACTTGATCTCAGAGGTCCGGATCGGGATCGGCGGACCATCCTCCAGCCGCGTTCGGATGTCGAGGGGATCAGCGGTTTCGGAGATTCCTGTTGATCCGCGGGGCCGCTCCTGAAAAACCACGGCGATCGCACCGCGGCGGCCACCCCGTCGCGTCGTTGCGCGCGCCTCGTCCGAACTGGCTTCGGCGGCTCGGCGCGCTCCGGAGAGCCAAAAGGATCCGACGCATGACCACCGACTACATCGTGGCCGATATCAATCTGGCCGATTTCGGCCGGAAAGAGATCGACATCGCCGAAACCGAGATGCCGGGCCTGATGGCGAGCCGCGAGGAGTTCGGGCCCAGCCAGCCGCTCAAGGGCGCGCGGATCGCCGGGTCGCTGCACATGACGGTGCAGACCGCGGTGCTGATCGAGACGCTCACCGCGCTCGGGGCGGAGGTGCGCTGGGCGTCTTGCAACATCTTCTCGACGCAGGATCACGCGGCGGCGGCGATCGCGGCGGCGGGCGTGCCGGTGTTCGCTACGAAGGGCGAGACGCTCGAGGAGTATTGGGAGTACGCCGATAAGATTTTCGATTTCCCCGAGGGCGGGGCGAACATGATCCTCGACGATGGCGGCGACGCGACGCTCTACATCCTGCTCGGAGCACGGGTCGAAGCGGGCGAGGCGGCGCTGATCGCCGACCCGAAGTCCGAAGAGGAAGAGTTTCTGTTCGCCCAGATCAAGAAGCGCATGGCGGCGAGCCCGGGCTGGTTCGCCAAGCAGCGCGACATGATCAAAGGCGTCTCGGAGGAGACCACGACTGGCGTGCTCCGGCTGAACCAGCTCGCCGCCCAGGGCCGGCTGCCGTTCCCGGCGATCAACGTCAACGACTCGGTGACCAAGTCGAAGTTCGACAACAAGTACGGCTGCAAGGAATCGCTGGTCGACGGCATCCGCCGGGGCACGGATGTGATGATGGCCGGCAAGGTCGCGGTGGTCTGCGGCTACGGCGATGTCGGCAAAGGCTCGGCCGCCTCGCTGTCGGGCGCCGGCGCGCGCGTGCTGGTGACGGAGATCGACCCGATCTGCGCGCTGCAGGCGGCGATGGACGGCTATGAGGTCGTCACGCTGGAAGACGTCGCGCCGACCGGCGACATCTTCATCACGACGACCGGCAACAAAGACGTCATTCGCCTCGAGCATATGCGCGAGATGAAGGACATGGCGATCGTCGGCAATATCGGCCACTTCGACAACGAGATCCAAGTCGCCAGCCTGAAGAACTTCAAGTGGACCAATGTGAAGCCGCAGGTCGATATGATCGAGTTTCCGGACGGCAAGCGCATGCTGCTGCTGTCCGAGGGGCGGCTGCTGAACCTCGGCAACGCGACCGGGCATCCGAGCTTCGTGATGTCGGCGAGCTTCACCAACCAAGTGCTGGCGCAGATCGAGCTTTGGACGCGCGGCGATCGGTACGACAACCAAGTCTATGTGCTGCCGAAGGCGCTCGATGAAAAAGTCGCCCGCCTGCACCTCGCAAAACTGGGCGCCAAGCTCACCGAACTGGACGATGACCAAGCGGCCTATATCGGCGTCGAGACCACCGGTCCGTTCAAGTCCGACACCTACCGTTACTGAGAAGGGCTGGGGTATGAGCCGCAAAGACTATCTGTTCACGTCCGAATCCGTTTCCGAGGGACACCCGGACAAGATCTGCGACCAGATCTCGGATGCGATTATCGACCTGATGCTGGGTCGCGAGCCGGAGGCGCGGGTCGGCTGCGAAACGGCGGCGACGACGAACAAGGTCGTGCTGCTCGGCGAGGCGCGCTCGTCGGTGCATCGCGACGAGATGATCGACGCCGCGCGACAGACGATCCGTGAGATCGGCTACGAGCAGAAGGGCTTCCACTGGGACAGCTGCGATATCGAGTGCTACGTCCATCAGCAGTCCGCGGACATCGCGATGGGCGTGGACGCGGGCGCTGAGAAGGACGAGGGCGCGGGCGACCAGGGCATCATGTTCGGGTTCGCGACCAACGAAACGCCGGAGATGATGCCGGCGCCGATCCTCTATTCGCACAAGGTCCTGCAGCTGATGGCCGAGGCCCGGCACGCCGGCAAGGAGCCGCGGCTCGGCCCGGACGCGAAGAGCCAGCTGACGATCGAGTATCGCGACGGCAAGCCGGTGCGCGCGCACACCATCGTGCTGTCGACCCAACATCTCGATCCCGACATGACCTCGGCGGACGTGCGCGAGATGGTCGAGCCCTACATCCATCAGGCGATGCCGGAGGGGTGGATCGACGCCGATACGATCTGGCACGTGAACCCGACGGGTCGGTTCGTGATCGGCGGGCCGGACAGCGATGCGGGCCTCACGGGTCGGAAGATCATCGTCGACACCTATGGGGGGGCCGCGCCGCATGGCGGCGGGGCGTTCTCCGGCAAAGACCCGACCAAGGTGGACCGCTCGGCCTCCTACGCCGCGCGCTATGTGGCGAAGAACCTGGTGGCGGCCGGCGCGGCGGAGAAAGCCTGCGTGCAGCTGTCCTACGCCATCGGGATCGCCGAGCCGCTGTCGATCTATGTGGATGATTACGGGACAGGTCGGGTGTCGCCTGCGGCGATGGAGCAGGCGATCCGCGACGTGATCTCGCTGACGCCGCGCGGGATCCGCACGCATCTCCAGCTGAACCGGCCGATCTACAAGCGCACCGCGGCCTATGGCCATTTCGGCCGCGCGCCGGAGGCGGATGGCGGGTTCTCCTGGGAGAAGACGGACTTGGCCCCGGCGCTGACGACGGCCCTCGGTCTCTGAGGCGTTCGGCCGGTCGGACGTCCCGGTCGGACCTCGGTTGGTCCGACCGGCCGCGCCGAGGCCCGCGATGGCGTCCGTTTTGCAGGTCTCCGAACGCTTCACACCATCGCTTGAGAGACCGCTGATGACCCGCGCCGCCGACGCCGAGCTGATCACCCTCAACGCCGAGATTCGCGAGGATACGGGCCCCGCGCTCGATCCCGAGCGCCATGAGCCCAAGATGGCGGGCGATCTGGCGAAGTCGCTGTGCGACGCGCTGGTCGAGGCTTATCGCACCCAGGAAAGCGCGCGGCCGGAGACGCTCGCCGTCGCGGCGCAGACGATGCTCGAAACTCTGCTGTCGGGCTTCGAGGCGGAGGGGGTCGGCACCGGGCGGATGCGCGTCGCGCTCGCCAACAGCTTGCTGGTGAACGGCCACGCCTCGGTCTCGATCGACGTGACCGGCGCGTCCGTGCCGAGCTTCATCTCGGCGGCAAACGCGCGGATGCACTGATCGAGGCGTCCTTGGATGGCCTTTGACCTAACGTCAACTTGAAGGCGCCGTTAGGTCAAGTAACGCACTCTCTCTATTACTGATCTATTCTTGATCTTTTGAACGCGCTGGTGTCACGTTCTGGCATGACCGGCGCGGCGCGCGGCGATTCCGCCTCCACACCCCCCCTTTCGCGCCAACCGGGACGCCGCAGAGAATGGCGCCCGGGGCCGGCAGGGAGGATGCGATGTCATACACGACGGTCTATTATTTCGGAGACAGCCTGAGCGACGGGGGTGGGATTTTCGAACTCACCAGCGCGGCGGGCGGGTTTCTTGGCCTCGATCCGAGCGTTTTTCCGCCGACGCCGCTCACCCCGCCTTATGCGGGCGTGTTCTCGAACGGGCCGGTCTATTCCCAGATCGCGCCGGAGCTGCTCGGTTGGGACGCCGAGTATTATGCGCTCGGCGGGGCGCAGGCGCTCGGCGAGCAGTTTCTCGGCGACAATCTGAACGCCGGCCTGGCGGGACTCGGGATCCCGCCGGTTCCCTGGCCGGATGCGATCAATGTGGACGTCAATCTCGGCGGGCAGGTCGCGCGGTTCCTTGACGACACCCAGGGGACGGTCCCCGACGGCGCGGCGGCGAGCGTGTTGATCGGTCTGAACGATCTCAACGCCGTCGCAAGCTCGGGGGCCTCGCCGGAAGAGGCGTTCCAGGCGGTCGGCGCGGTGATCGAAGCCACGCTCGGCGCGGCGACCGCGCTCGCAGAGGGCGGGGTCGAGACGATCATCCTGAACACGCTGCCCGACGGCACGTTCTTTCCGGCGATCGGGTTGGCGCCGCCCGAACTGCTCGCCATCGCGGATCTCGCGACGGATGCGATCAATCTCGGGCTGAAGCTCGGCGCGGCGTCGATCCCCGCCGAGGTCGTGATCGTCGACCTCAATGCGCTGACGGATGAGATCACCGCGGACCCCAACGCGTTCGGCCTGCAGATCGTCGAGCAGCCGGTGTTCCTCGGGTTCGGGTCGTCGATCGATTTCAACCCGGCGCTGAACCCGCTCAGCACCGACGTGACCGGCGAGCTGTTGTTCGATCCGGATTTCGATCCGAGCACGCCGCCCATCGGGCTCGACCAGATCACCATGATCGACTTCGTGCACCCCACGGCGGCGACGCACGGGATCTGGGGGGCGTTCACGGCGGAGACGTTGGCCTCGAACACGCTGATCCGGAACGATTTCGGCAACCTGATCTTTGGCGGGCGATCGGACGATCTGGTCCTGGCGAAGGGCGGCGACGATCTGGTCGCAACCGGCCGCGGCCAGGACGTGGCGCTCGGCGGGCTCGGCGACGACGTGATGTGGCTCGGCTCGGGCTCCGACCTCGGAAGCGGCGGGGCGGGCGATGATTTCGTCCATGGCAAGCGCGGATCCGACGCCGTGTTCGGCGCGTCAGGCGACGACGCGGTGTGGGGCGGCGGCGCTTCGGACGTGGTCGCTGGCGGGCTCGGCTCCGACGACGTCTCCGGCGGCAATGGCGACGACCTGCTGATCTATGTCCAGGAGGCGCTGCTCGGCGGGCCCGGCGGGTCGACGGACCACTACAATGGCGGGCGCGGCGTCGATCATCTGATGATCGCGGTCACGAGCGAGGACTTCGCAGCGGTCGAGACCGAGCTCGCGGCGTTTCAGGCGGGCGAGGCGCTCAGCGTGGCGAGCCTCGGGTTGAGTTTCGACAAGATCGAGTCGGTCACGCTCGTCGAGGGTCGGGATCTCGGCTTCGCGGAGGCGACCGCCGCGGATCTGGGCGTTTCCAACCAAGCGTTCGCGCGGCTGCAGGAGGCCGATCTCTGGGGGTTCGTCTGATCCGCGCGATCCCGGAGCGCGATCGCATGCCGACCTGCGACGGTTCGGAGCAGGGCGGCCATCCTGGTTTGACAAGAATGCGACATCGCGGGGAGCCTGAGGGTTCTCCGCGGTCGGCCCCAGGCGCGACGCTGGATTGAAGTGTCGCGCGCTGCGCGGTCGGGCGCGTCCCGTCAGCGAAGTGAGGCCGACCTATGCGTTGTTTTTGCGTTCTTGGACCGTCGCAAAGCGGTAAAACGACCTTGATCGACCGTCTGGCGAGCCTCGAGGACGAGCCCGCGCGCTCGGTGATCGGCGGCGGCCTCGAGCTGGCGCGGTTCCGCTTCGGCGAGGAGGACTGGGGCGCGATCGATTGCCCCGGCTCGATCGAGACCCTGCCGCAAACCCGCCAGGCCCTGTTGGCGGCGGACGCGGCGATCGTCTGCGTGAAACCGGATCCGGAGGCCGCGGCGCTCGCCGCGCCCTTTCTGCGTCTGGCCGAGGCGTCGGGCACGCCCAGCATCCTGTTCGTGAACCGGATCGACGAGGCGCAGGCCCGGGTGCGGGATGTGGTGGCGGCGCTCCAGGATTACGCGCAGCACGCCATCGTGCTCCGCCAGGCGCCGATCCGCACGGATGGCGAGATCACCGGCGCGATCGACCTGATCTCGGAGCGCGCCTGGAAGTACCGCGAGGGCCAGCCCTCGACGCTGATCGAGATCCCGGACAGCGCGCTCGAGCGCGAACATGAGGCGCGGGGCGGGCTGCTCGAGGATCTGTCGGAACTGGACGATTGGCTGCTCGAGGAGTTGGTCGAGGATCGGGAGCCGGCGGCGGGGCCGCTTTATGCGATCGCGGCGAAGGCGCTGCGGGAGAACGCGGCGACGCCCGTATTTCTGGGTTCGGCGTCGCACGGCAACGGGGTGCGGCGGCTGATGAAGGCGCTCCGGCACGAGGCGCCGCCGCTCAACGATCTTCGGGCGCGACTGGCGGAAGGCGTCGGCGCGGAAGCGTCTGCGCTGAAGTCCGTCACCTTCAATGTCGATCATCGCAAGCATGTGGGCAAAGTCGCCGTGCTGCGCGCGCTCGATCCGGCGGGGTTGTCGTCGGGATCGGCTCTGGCGGGCGGGGGACTTGGTTCGCTGCTCGAGCGCAACGGGTCGAACGGCTCGGCCGCGGCGGGCGAGATCGTGGCGGTGGCGAAATCGGAGCAGCTGAAGGCGGGCGAGATCCAGGATGCGGCGCGCGCCTATCCAGGCCCCGCATGGTCGCAGTCGCCGAGGCCGATGATCGCGCGGGCGGTGTCGCCGTCGCGGGAGAAGGACGAGGCGAAGCTGTCGGGCGTGCTGGCGCGGCTGGCGGAGGACGAGCCGGGGCTCGAGGTCGCGCCGGAGATCGGCACCGGGCGCCTGGTGGTCCGGCTCCAGGGACCGGCGCATCTGAGGCATCTGAAGGCGCGGCTGTCTGACGTGTTCGGGATCGACATCGAAGAGCACCCGGAGCGCGACAGCTATCGCGAGACGATCACCAAACCGGTCGAGACGCATTACCGACATCGCAAGCAGAGCGGCGGCGCGGGCCAGTTCGCCGATGTGAAGTTGACGGCGGCGCCGGCCCCGCGCGGGACGGGCTTCCAGTTCGAGGAGACGGTGAAAGGGGGGGCGGTGCCGCGGAACTACATCCCGGCGGTCGAGGCCGGGGCGCGGGACGCGATGGCGTCCGGTCCGCTCGGTTTCTCGGTGCTCGACGTTCAGGTGACGCTGACGGACGGGCAGCATCATTCGGTCGACAGCTCGGATTTCGCGTTCCGGACGGCGGGCCGGTTCGGGGTCGCGAAGGCGCTGGCGGAGGCCGCGCCGGTGCTCCTGCAGCCGATCCACCGGGTCACGATCCGCACGCCGTCGGTCTATAGCGGCGGGTTGACGCCTATGGTGGCGTCGTTGAAGGGCCAGATCCTGGGCTTCGAGAGGGATCCGGACGCGAAGGGCTGGGACCTGTTCCACGCGCTGATGCCGCAGCATGTGCTGGCGGATCTGCCGACGGCGCTCCGCGCGGCGACGCAGGGGGCCGGCTGGTTCGACGACGCGTTCGACCACTACGAGGAGGTCTACGGCAAGGAGGCCGAGCGCATCGTCGCGCAGCATCGCGACGGCTGAGAGCCGCGCGCGCCGGCGGCTTCTCCGCGCAGAGCGTCAGGCCGCGGCCTGTCGAACGATCTGGAGGCCCCGGCGCAGCACGGCGTCTCGCCAGGCGGGGTCTCGGGGAATGAAGGCCTCGCGAAGCGCGGCCTTGGCCCACGCGTGATCGGTATCGGGGCGGCCCCAATGGTGGGCCCGGTTCTCGGCGCGGAGGGCTCGGAACACCTGGATCGCGGGGCTCGTGCCGAACTCGGCGGTCAGGACGCGGTAGGAGCGGCCTGGGAACAGGCTCGGCGCCCAAAGGTCGAGCAGACCGCGGGCGGGATAGCTGGTGGCGGTGTCCGTGCTGCGGTCGGCGGCCGCCTCGATCCGGTCGGGGCCGAAACGGCGACGGAGGGCGGTCAGCTCCTCGGGGTCCGCCTCCGCGCCCATCAGCAGCTTGTAGTCTCCGCGCCGGCCGAGCCCGGTGTGGTAGTCGAGATGGATGATCGAGCGGGCCTCGCCCACGGCGGCGGGCAGGATCTCGGCGAGCGCGCGCTGGCTCGCCGTCGGCGCGACGCCGCCATAGAACAGCGCCTTCGGGTGCTCGTACTGGCCGATGGGCAGCGCTTTCTTCAGGCGGGTGAAGCCGTGGCGGCCGACGAGATAGAGCATCTCGAGCGGGAAGAGATCGGGTCGGCGCGGCGGCGTCTCGGGGTTCAGCCAGGGCGTCAGGCGGCGGTAGAGTTCTGGGACTTCGGGCCGGGCGGCGCCGTCGGCGAAGAAGCTGCGGTTGAGGTCGATATTGTCCTCGTTCCAGCGGCGGGACCAGGCGAAGCCGTAGGGATTGACCGCGTGGACCAGGGCGAGGGTCAGGGGGCGCGACGCCTCCAGCAGGCCTGGATCGCGCAGCATCGCGATCTGGACCGCGGAGCCCAAGGGGCCCTCGACGCCGTGGACGCCGCTGGTGAGGACCAGCGCACGCTCGGCGCCGGGGACGCGACGGGCTGCGACATCGATGCTCAGCCCCTCGCCGTTCGGCCCGGCGCTCGGGATCGGATGGGTTGAAAGGTCCAGGCCCGCGGCGGAGGCGGCGTCCCGAAACCGTTCGCGCGCCTCACGATAGTCTTCCGGGAAAGCGCCGTGCGAGAGAGAAGAGCTCATCGTTGCGGCCCCCGCTCCAACGCGCCGCGGTCATGGTTCTCAGAGATTGTCCTCGGCCGCCATGCCCATGACGTGATAGCCGCCGTCGACATAGATGGTCTCGCCGGTGGTGCCGCCGCCGAGGGGCGAGAGCGCATAAAGCGCGGCGCCGCCCACATCGGCGAGCGAGGCGTTGCGGCGGAGCGGGGCGTTCTCGGCGGTCTCCTTGAAGACTTTCCGCGCGCCGCCGATCGCCGAGCCCGCGAGGGTGCGCATCGGGCCGGGGCTGACGGCGTTCACGCGGATGCCGTCGGGGCCGAGATCGAAGGCGAGATAGCGCATGCTGGCCTCGAGCGCGGCCTTGGCGACGCCCATGACGTTATAGTTCGGCATGACCCGCTCCGACCCAAGATAGGTCAGCGTGATCATGGCGCCCGGCTCATCCGTCTCGGTTCGACGCATCAGCGGCTGAGCGCGGCGGGCGAGGTCGGTGAAGGAGAAGCAGGAGATCTCCATCGTCCGCAGGAAATTCTCCCGGGTCGTGTTCATGTAGCGGCCCTTCAGCTCCGACTTGTCGGAGTAGGCGACCGCGTGGACCAGGAAATCCAGGCGACCCCAGGCGCTCTCAAGCTTCTGGAACAGGCCGTCCATGCTGTCGGGGTTCAGCACGTCGGCGTCGATCAGCAGCTCCGCGCCGATGGCGTCGGCGAGCGGCTTCACGCGGCGGCCGAAGGCTTCGCCCTGGTAGCTGAAGGCCATCTCGGCGCCGTGCTCATGGAGGGTGCGGGCGATGCCCCAGGCGATCGACTTGTCGTTGGCGACGCCCATCACCAGGCCGCGCTTGCCGGCCATAAGGCTCGACGCCGAGCCGCGCGGCGGGATCGCCTCGCCGTCGAGGTCCGCCTTGAGCGGCTGGGCGGCGCTGTGAGTGCCGGTCATCGGAACGCTCCTCGCGAACCCATCCGAAGGCCGCGCCCCGTGGCGCGGATCGGTCCTAGGAAAGATGTCTTGACAGCACCAGGGTCGCGTTGGTGCCGCCGAAGCCGAAGCTGTTGGACATCACCGTTTCAAGACCGGCGCCGTCGATGCGCTCGGTCACGACGCCGTCGTTTTCGAACTCCGGATCGAGGTCGGTCACATTGGCCGAGGCGGCGACGAAATCCTGCTGCATCATCAGCAGGCAGTAGATCGCCTCCTGCACGCCCGTCGCGCCCAGAGAGTGTCCGGTCAGAGATTTTGTGGAGCTGATGCGCGGCGGGCGGCCTTCGGCGTAGTCGGCGGCGAAAACTTCGCGAACCGCCTCCATCTCCCGGACGTCGCCGATCGGCGTCGAGGTGCCGTGGGCGTTGATATAGTCGATGCGCGTCCCGTCGGGCAGAGTCGACATCGCGAGCTTCATGCAGCGCACCGCGCCTTCGCCCGAGGGCTGGACCATGTCGTAGCCGTCCGAGGTGGCGCCGTAGCCGGTGATCTCGGCGTAAATCTTGGCGCCGCGGGCCAGCGCGCGCTCGCGCTCCTCGAGCACGACCACGCCGCCCCCGCCCGCGATCACGAAGCCGTCGCGGCCGACGTCATAGGCGCGCGAGGCGGTCTCGGGCGCGTCGTTGTACTTCGATGACATCGCGCCCATGGCGTCGAACAGGTTCGACAGCGACCAGTCGAGCTCTTCGCCGCCGCCCGCGAACATCACATCCTGCTTGCCCCACTGGATCAGCTCAGCGGCGTTGCCGATGCAATGCGCGGAGGTCGAGCAGGCGGAGGTGATCGAATAGTTCACCCCCTTGATCTTGAAGGGGGTCGCGAGGGTCGCGGAGTTGGTCGACGACATGGCGCGGGGCACCATGAACGGACCGACGCGGCGAGGTCCCTTTTCGCGCGTGATGTCGGCGGCGGCGATCAGGTTCTTCGTCGAGGGCCCGCCCGAGCCCATGATCAGGCCGGAGCGCTCATGGCTGACCTCGCTCTCCTCGAGACCGGCGTCGCGGATCGCCTGCTCCATCGCGATGTAGTTCCAGGCCGCGCCGTCGCCCATGAAACGGCGGACGCGCTTGTCGATCATGGCGTCGATGTCGACCTGCGGCGCGCCATGCACCTGACAGCGAAAGCCAAGCTCCGCGTAGTCGGGGGCGAACCGGATTCCGGAATTCCCCTCGCGCAGGTTGGCGGCGACCTGTTGCGCGTCGCCTCCGATCGAAGACACCACGCCGATCCCGGTCACGACGACCCGTCTCATCGTTCTTCCTCCCGCGGCGCCCGCTTGGCGGCGCATCCGCGTTTTCGTGGTCTTTAGACCGTGATCGCTTTTCCTCGGATCGCGACCACGGCCTAACCTTCTGTTCCGTCGCGCGATCGGCCGGATAACCGGTTTCCACTGATTCCGAGCGCGCTCTAGGCCGGCGTCGGCTCCTGCTGGAAGAGCCCTACCTTCATATCCTTCACCGCGTAGATGGCTTTGCCGTCGGCTTCGAGGGTTCCGTCGCCGACGCCCAGCACGAGCCGACCCATGCGGATCTGCTTGATGTCAACGGTGTAGCGCACCAGCGAAACCGAGGGCAGCACCATGTCCTTAAACTTCACCTCGCCGACTCCGAGCGCGCGGCCGCGGCCCTCGCCCCCGAGCCAGCCCAGATAGAAGCCCAACATCTGCCAGAGGGCGTCGAGGCCGAGGCAGCCCGGCATGACGGGGTCGCCGAGGAAGTGACATTCGAAGAACCAAGCATCCTTCTTGACGTCGAACTCGGCGACCATGCGGCCCTTGTCGTGGGCGCCGCCCTCCTCGGTGATCTCGGTGATGCGATCCATCATCAGCATCGGCGGCGCCGGCAGCTGCGCGTTGCCCGGACCGAACAGTTCGCCGCGGGCGCAGGCCAGCAGGTCTTCGTAGCTGTAGCTCGATTGTCTCGGCATTCCGTTCCCTGCCGCCGCTCTAGGACGCTCTCGTGAGCCGACCGCCCGCCCGAGCGGGTTCGTCGCCGCCCGCGCCGTCCTCCCAGCTCCGGTAGGCGACCGCAACTGGCGAGGTAACACTGCGCCGGGACCTACGCAATGGCCCGGCGGCGAAGCGAGGCGGAGCGCCGCGGCGCGCGGCTCGGCGCAGGTCGATGGGCTCGGCGACCGCGGCGGTCGGTTTCATGAACGCCGAGGGATCATGATCCTTACTCCAGGATCTCGGTCGCCTCGACGCCCCAGAGCGCGTCTTTCGCCGCCCAGCCGACGACGCCGTGGCCCTCGAGCCGGCACCAGGACAGGCCGCAGCGGCGGATGCGCATCGGGGTCGCGGCCTCTAGCGAGGCGATCGGGCCGGAGCGGGGGTCCGGCGCGTTTCGGATCGGCGCGGCCGCGGCGCGCGCGACGACGTACCGAGCGCTCGTCAGCATGACGCGGTGGATCCAGCCGGTCTCGCCATCATGCAGCACGACGCGACGCCAGGGGCCGTGCTCGCCGACGATGCGGACCGGCAAATGGCGGCGGGTCAGCTCGAAATCGACGGCGTATTCGCCGCCCGGACCTTTTCGGAGATAGACCAGCTCCGCCTTCAGAGCGGCGTAGCGGGGCAGCCGCTCTCCGCTGAAAGGGCCTGTGACGACGGCGCCGGCGGCAGCTGGGAGCAGCGCGAGCAAAGCGGCCAAGAGGACGCCGGCTATCGCAGATGCGAAAGGCGGACGCGCAAGGTCCGAGAACAAAGGCTCTAAATTTTGGAATTTTCTGTCGCGTTCCATGTTTTTCGCCTTCCCGCCGCGGCGATCGTTCTGCTATGCGGCATTTCTCAACAGGATCGGCGACGCTCCGCGCGACGCCTTTCGGCGAGCTGCTGCGCACCGGCGCCGAACGGAACGGCGTTTGGGCCACGTTGCGGAGACAGGCTTTCCGAAGGGTGAACGGCGGCGCGACGCGCCAAGAATGCGCCGAGCAGCGCCAGAAGCGAGTGACCATCGATGAGCCCGATCGCCGACGCCAAAGCCCGCCGACCGCGCGTCATCGTCACGCGGCGCCTGCCCGAACCGGTCGAGGCGCGGATGTCCGAGCTGTTCGACGTCACTCTCAATAAGGACGACTCGCCCATGAGTCGCGAAGCGCTGGTCTCCGCGATGCGCGAGGCGGACGTGCTGGTGCCGACGATCACGGACAAGATCGACCAGGCGATGCTGGCGCAGGCGGGCGAGCGGCTGCGGCTGATCGCCAATTTCGGCGCGGGCTTCGATCATATCGACGTCGAGACCGCGCGGTCCCGGGGCGTGCTGGTGACGAACACGCCCGGCGTGCTGACCGAGGACACCGCCGACATGACGATGGCGTTGATCCTGGCGGTGCCGCGTCGGTTGTCGATGGGTCTGAAGCTGATGGACGAGGGCGCCTGGGAGGGCTGGGCGCCCTCGACGCTGCTTGGCCGGCGGATCACCGGCAAGCGGCTCGGGATCATCGGGATGGGCCGGATCGGGCAGGCGGTGGCGCGGCGCGCGGCGGCCTTCGGTCTGCAGGTGCACTATCACAATCGCAAGCGGCTCCATCCGCAGATCGAGGAGGAGCTGGGCGCGACCTATTGGGAGAGCCTCGACCAGATGCTCGCCCGGATGGACGTCGTGTCGGTCCACTGCCCGCACACGCCCGCGACCTATCACCTGGTCTCGGCCCGGCGGCTGCGGCTGATGAAGCCCACCGCCGTGATCGTGAACACCGCCCGCGGCGAGGTGATCGACGAGAACGCGCTGGTCCGGCAGCTGGAGCAAGGCAAACTCGGCGGCGCGGCGCTCGACGTGTTCGAGCATGAGCCGGAGGTGAACCCGCGGCTCCGCGCGCTCGATAACGTGGTGCTGCTGCCGCATATGAGCAGCGCGACGGAGGAGAGCCGGCTCGAGACGGGCGAGAAGGTCATCATCAACATCAAGACCTTCGCCGACGGCCACCGGCCGCCGGATCAGGTGCTGCCGAGCATGATGTGAAGGCCGGCCCGGTGTCGATCTCGCTCAGGAACGCCGGCCCGGACGACGCGGCGGCGATCGCGGCGCTGCATACGGCGTCCTGGCGCTCGACCTATCGCGGCATGCTGCCGGACGCCTATCTCGACGGCGCGCTGGCGGCGGACAAGGCGGCGCACTGGGCGGACAAGATGGTCTCGCTCGGACCCGAGGACGTCGTGCTGGCGGCGGAGGCGGAGGGGCGGCTGGTCGGTTTCGTCGCCGCCTGGCCGGATCCAGCGGTGGTCGACGGCTATTTCCTCGATAACCTGCACGCCGACCCGGGACTGCGCGGCCGGGGGATCGGGCGGGCGCTGATGACCGCGCTCCGCGACCGGATCACGCCGCGCGGGGCGCGCCAGATGTGGCTGACGGTGTTTCCGGAAAACGCGGTCGCGGTCGGCTTCTACCAGCGCATGGGCGGCCAGCCCGGGCTTCTGCTGACCGACGAGATCGGCGGCAATCCGTGCGCGGCGCAGGCCTACTACTGGCTCGATCTGACGCGGCTCGGGACCGGCGACCGAGCGACCGGCGGGGCTTGAGCCGCCGGAAAGCGCGCCTTGAGCCCGGCCGCGTTCACCTTTTCTCCAGAGGCGGACGGTACTTTCCAGACAGATTTATCTGGGAGACCACCGATGCAGTTCGATCAGCCCAACATCCTGCCCGAGCTCCGGACGCTGGCGGCTCAGGGCGGCTTCGACCAGCTCGACTTCGGCGTGATCAGTTTCGACGCCGAAGATACGGTGACCCAGTACAACGCGTTCGAAAGCAACGCGGCGGGCCTTTCGCAAGATCAGGTGATCGGAAAGAACTTTTTCATCGAAGTCGCGCCCTGTATGAACAACTTCATGGTCTCGGAACGTTTTGATGAGGAAGAGAACCTCGACGAGACGATCGACTACGTCCTGACGCTGAAGATGCGCCCGACGAAGGTGAAGCTGAGACTGCTGCGCTCGGCGGAGAGCGAGGAGAGGTTCGTACTTCTGAAGCGCTGACGCGCGAATTTTAGAGCATTAGGACGGCGTCGTCATGCAGGATGAGTATCAAGACCTGGTCCAGTTCATGTACCAGGCGCCTGTCGGTTTGTGCCAAACGACTCTGGAGGGCGCGATCCAGTTCAGCACGCCGATGGCGGCGCAGCTGTTGATGCCGCTGTCGCGGGACGGGTCGCTCGACAATTTGTTCGATGTGTTGGGAGAGATCGCACCGGAGCTCCGCAATGCGGTCATCGGCTTCGAAAAGAAGCGCGGCCGCGTGCTGACGGAACATCGCTGCCCGATCGTCGACGAGGCGGGGCGGATCACCGGCGCGCTGGCCGTCACCGTGGTGAAGATCGCAGCGGACCGGCTGGCGGTGTCGATCTCGGACGTCTCCTCGCTCGTGGAAAAAGAGAACGAGGCCGCCGTCGGGGCGCAGATGCTCTCGGCGATCGGACGGATCGTGAAGGGCTACGAGGTCTGTGCGCTCGATCCGGACGGGCGCGTCGCGGACTGGAACGCGTCCGGCGAGCGCTTGAGCGGGCACAGCGCGCCCGAGATCGTCGGGCGCCCGTTCGGGGTGCTGGTGGTGGACGACGATGCGCGGGAGCGGATGGGCGGGCCGCTCCATTCCGGCGATGCGCGCGCGCTGGATACGGCGAGCGTGGCGTGGACGGAGTTGCTCGAAAAGGCGCGGGACTCGGGCCAGGCCTCGACCGAAGGGTTGCGGCGACGCAAATCGGGCGAGCCGTTCTGGGCTGAAACGACCGTCATCCAACTGCACGACGCCATGGGCGCAGAGGCCGGGTTCTCGGTGGTGACCCGCGAGACGACCGCCGAACGGGCGCGGGAACAGGCTCTGGTGCAGATGGCGAGCGTCGATCCGCTCACCGGGGCGCTCAATCGGCGCGCGTTCTTCGAGATGGCGCAGTTCGAGGCCGATCGGCTCAAGGAACAGGGCGGCGCCTATACCGTCGCCATGATGGATCTCGATCATTTCAAGCGGCTGAACGACAGACATGGGCACGCCAAGGGCGACGCCGCGCTTAAGGCGACGGTCGCGCAGGCGCGCGCGATCATGCGCGAGACGGATCTGCTCGGGCGCTTCGGCGGCGAGGAGTTCGTTCTGTTCTTCGGCGGCATGGCGATCGAGGCGGCCGCGCCTCGGATCGACGCGATCCGCGCGGCGATCGCCGAGATCTCGCTCGATGGGACGGCGGAGCCGATCCGCTTCACCGCGAGCTTCGGCGCCGCGGGGCCGATCGCGGCCGAGGAGACGCTCGCCGAGACGATCGAGCGCGCCGACGCCGCGCTCTATGAGGCGAAGGCGGCGGGGCGCAATCGGCTGAGGGCGGCGGGTGAAAAGACGGCGCAATCCGCCTGACCGTCTCCATCAACCAGGCGCAAGGCCTTGAACGCAGGAGCCCGGCGCGGCGTCGAACAGCGCGTGCGGGAACGCCGTAAGGCGCGGATCGTCCCGCGGGACGGCGCCCACGCAGTCCGCATAGGCGAGCGGGGTCCGGTCGGTGCGCTCGATCAGGATCGGGGCCGCGGCGGGATAGAGATCGCGCCCGGCCGGGTTCGCCAGCGTCATCACCATGCCGAACATGCGGCTCCGGCGCTCGGGCATGTGCTCAACCGTCATCAGCCGCGCGGACCCTGCGTCGAGGGTGAGCAGGTGAACGAAGCCGGCCCCCGTCGGCATCGCGACCACGCCGCGCTGCTCGAACCCCGGATTGCCGTCCTCGAAGGTCAGCGCGCCCTGGGCTTCGGACCAGGCCATGGTCATCGGATAGAACACATAGGCGTCCGGCCGCGTGAAGGCGGCCCGGGCGCAGATGTAACGGCCCTCGTAATAGGACACGAGTCGGCGCGGATAGCCGCCATAGACCGCGTCCGCGATCACCGAGCGCTCGGCGGGCGGCGTGGTGGAGGCGATGCCCACCGGCCGGGCGCCGCGGCCGTCGCCCTCGTCGCCGCCGGCGCCGGAGGGGCGCAGCTCGTAAACCCGCATGGGGCGGGAGACGTTCTTCAGCTCGATGCGCCCCATGTCGGCCAGGTCGACGCCGAGCTTGTCGCGCACCTGGTCTCGGACCGGGCGGGAGATGCAGACGCCCCCCGGCCGGCAGAGCTCCTGAAGGCGCGCCGCGACGTTCACCCCGTCGCCATAGACGTCGTCCTCCTCCACCATCACGTCGCCGAGATTGACGCCGACGCGGAATTCGAGCCGGCGCTCGGGCGGGGCCTCGGTGTTGCGGTCGGCGGCGGCGCGCTGCATCTCGACCGCGGCGAGAGCGGCGTTCACGACGCTGGCGAACTCGGCGAGCAACCCGTCGCCCATCCATTTGACGACGCGGCCTTCGAAGCGCTCCAGGGTCGGCGCGACGAAGCTGTTGCGGATTTCCTGCAGGTCTTCGAGCGTCGCCGCCTCGTCGCGCTCCATACGCGCGGTGTATCCGACGACGTCGGCGACGAGAATGGCGGCGAGCCGGCGTTTCATGGCGGCGATTCCTGTCTTAATGCGGTCACGTTAGGGCTCGCCTGTTCGTCAATGCAACGAAAAGGGCCGCCGGCCGATAGAGCGTCGCCTCAGGGCGACACCGCCGCGACTCGGCAACAGACCGAGCAGTCGGGCCGCCTCGCCACCGCGATGGCGCGGGTCTCCGCGTAGAGCGCGTCATAGAGCAGGAGCCTGCCACGGAGCGGATCGCCGGCCCCGACCAGGGTCTTCACCGCCTCGACCGCCATCAGGGTTCCGATCACCCCGGTCAGCGCGCCCAGCACGCCGCCCTCGGCGCAGGAGGCGGCGAGGCCGTCGGCGGGATCTTCCGGGAACAGACAGGCGTAGCAGGGGCCGCCCCGGCCTGGGTCGAACACGGAGACCTGGCCCTCCCACTGGCCCACAGCGCCAAAGACCCAAGGGATCTCGCGCTCGATGGCGAGGGCGTTGGCCAAGCGGCGGGTGGCGAGGTTGTCCGAGCCGTCGAGAATCAGATCGACGCCGTCCGCCGCTTTGGCCGCGGTCTCCTGGCTGAAGCGCTCGGCGCGGGCGTCGACCCGCACGCCCGGGTTCAGCGCGGCGAGCGCCCGGGCGGCGCTTTCGACCTTCGGCCGGCCGACATCGTCGCTCCGGTGCAGGATCTGGCGCTGGAGGTTGGAGAGCGCGACGGCGTCGTCGTCGAGGATTCGCAGGGTCCCGACCCCGGCGGCCGCAAGGTAGAGAAGCGCGGGCGAGCCGAGGCCGCCGGCGCCGATCACGAGGATGGTCGCGGCGCGGAGGCGCATCTGCCCCGCGCCCCCGATCTCGCGCAGGATCAGGTGGCGGGCGTAGCGCTCATAATCGTCGTCGGAGAGGGTCACGCGGGCGGGCTCCGTTCGCCGAGATCCGGCCTGGCGACGGAACAGAACGCATCCGATCGCCCGGTGAGAGTCTGGCGGAGACGCCGAGGCGAGACCAGCATGGAATGTCCCCTGCAAACGTCCCCGCCAAGTGTCCCCGGCATCGGCGTTCCGCCGAAGGGCGTCGTCGAAGGCCGCCTCGCCGGGTGGTCTCGCGGCTGAGGGCGAGCCTCGGCCGTGGGGCGCTCGGGGTCTCCGCCCCCAGCCCTCCGGGCGTCGACCGCCTGCGGGCGCGCCGCCGGCGCCCCCGCCGGGCGGCGATCGACCCCTTCGCTGAAATCGGTCCACTGGACCTGCCCTTCGGGCGTCGCCGAACTCTGGGCGCTCGGGGTCCCCGACCCCTGCCCTCCGGGCGTGGGGCGGCGGCGGGGGCGCCCCCCGCGCCCCCCCCCGGCGGCGGGCGCGCCCCGAGCGGAAACACGGGCCCCCGGCCGGCCCCACGGGGGCCCGCCCCCCCCGGCCACCCCCCC
>JBCBRF010000062.1:0-19333 GCA_039819865.1 Pseudomonadota bacterium
GAACTGGCGGCCTGCGTCACGCGACAAAAGGGCGGCGTAATTCCCACATCGAGACAGTTCGAATTAGAGAGGAATCCAGCCAGACTTCGCGGGATTGGGCCGAGCACGCGCTGTTGCGAAACAGAAACAGGAGCATAGGCCTGCGGACGGCGGTCGCCGCCGCTTCTTGTTAAGGCGGCCTGTTGTTTGACTTTTTCGCCGGTGTGAGCAATCTGCGCTCGCGAACCGAGGGCGCATGGTTAGATCGCGCCCGAAAACCAATCGGGGGCGGGTCGGTTTCGGAATTCGTCGAACCAACCGCTCTTCGGGCCAACTGCGCCGCAGCTTTCGCACGCGGCGCGCGATCTAGGTGATCATGAAATTTTCCGAACTCGGGCTGGACCCGCGGGTCCAGCAAGCCGTCGAAGAGACGGGCTACGAAAAACCGACGCCGATCCAGGCGCAGGCCATTCCAGAAGCCCTAGCGGGCCGCGACGTCCTCGGGATCGCGCAAACCGGCACGGGCAAGACCGCCTCCTTCACATTGCCGATGCTCTGCCATCTGGCGAAAGGGCGCGCCCGAGCGCGGATGCCGCGGTCGCTGATCCTGGCGCCGACGCGGGAATTGGCGGCCCAGGTCTCCGAGAACTTCGAACTCTACGGCAAGCATCTGAAGCTCACCATGGCGCTGTTGATCGGCGGGGTGTCCTTCGCCGATCAGGACAAGAAGATCGACCGCGGGGTCGATGTGTTGATCGCAACGCCGGGCCGCCTGCTCGACCACTTCGAGCGGGGCCGTCTGATGCTGACGGGCATCGAGATCATGGTCGTCGACGAGGCCGACCGGATGCTCGACATGGGGTTCATCGAAGATCTGGAGAAGATCTTTAAACTGACCCCGTTCACCCGCCAGACCTTGTTCTTCTCGGCGACCATGCCGCCGGAGATCACTCGGTTGACCAACGAGTTTCTCTCGAACCCGGTGCGGGTCGAGGTGGCGCGCCAGGCGACGGCGGCGGAGACGGTGACCCAGAGGGTCTGCGTCCTGCCGGGCGGGCGGCGCGAGAGAGCGGACCGGCTGAAGCGCGACGCCCTTCGGCGGCTCATCGACGGCGAGGACGAGACGCTCACCAACGGCATCATCTTCTGCAACCGCAAACGGGACGTCTCGGCGCTCTATAAGGCGCTCGTGAGCGCGGGCTACGATGTGGGCGCGCTGCACGGCGATCTCGACCAGCGCGTGCGGATGCAGGTGCTCGACGGCTTCCGCAACGGTCAGGTGAAGCTGCTGGTCGCCTCGGATGTGGCGGCGCGCGGGCTCGACATCCCGTCGGTCAGCCATGTGTTCAACTATGACGTGCCGATGCATCCGGAGGACTATGTTCACCGGATCGGGCGCACGGGGCGCGCCGGACGTAGCGGCGCGGCGTTCACGCTTTGCTCGGGGGACGACGCCAAGTCGCTCGACAAAGTCGAGAAGATGCTCGGCAAACCGATCCCGCGGCTCGAACTCGGCGGGCTCACCGACGCCGACGACGTCGAAGAGGCGGCGCAACCGTCGCGTCGTCGTGAAGAGAAAAGCGACAACGCCCGCGCTTCGGGCCGGGACGCCGACGGGGAGACGGGGCGCGACTCGGGTCGCGAGACAGGGCGTGACTCGGGTCGCGACACCGGGCGGGACTCGGGGCGCGGGCGGAGCCGCAGCGCCTCGCGCAGCCGCGGCGGGCGGCGCCGCTCGGAGGAGGCCGACGAGCCGGTCGTGGGCATGGGCGATCATGTGCCCGCCTTCCTGCTCCGCGAAGTGCCGCTGCCCACACGGTCGAAAAAAGCCGACAAGTCGGAAGAGGACGACTCCGACGAGAACAGCGCGCGCGACGCGGCCTGAGCCGGCGGCCGCCACCGATGGGTTTTCAAACGCGGCGGGCTCCTTTCGGAGGCCCGCCGCGGCTCGTTAGAGAACCGCGCTTACGAGAGGCGCCGCCGGGCTGAGCGCCTCGTCTACTCCTCCTCCTCGTCGAGGCGGATGACGGTGCAGAGCACTTCGGGTTTTTTGCCCCACCAGCGCGCGCAGGTCCGGCGGCAGGTTTGGACGGCGACCTCCTCGATCGCCTCATCGCTCAGGCGCTGCTTGCGAGAGAGCTTCTCGCACGCCTCGTCGACGGCCTCGAAGATCAGCTCGTCGAGCGGCGCGGGCCAGTTATCGCCCTTCTCAGGCGCGCCCATGAAGCGGACCTCCGGATCCGCGATCAGCTCGCCCGTCTCGTCGACCACCAGGCTGAGCGCGACGAGGCCGTTCCGGGCCATCCGCAGCCGCCCCCGGATCACGCCGTCGAGCGCGCCGACCATGGTCTCGCCGTCGAGATAGACCCGGCCCGTCTCGATTGAATCGACGATTTTGGGGCCGACATCCTCGCGGCTGCGGGCGATCGAGACCACCGCGCCGTTCGGGGCGACCACCGCCTCGCCCGCGCCCCAGATCGGCGCCATGCGCGCGTGCTCGCTCAGATGGCGGTGCTCGCCATGGATCGGGATCGAGATCCGCGGCTTCAGGTGAGCGTAAAGGCGCTGCAGCTCGTCGCGGTTGGCGTGGCCGGAAACGTGGATGTCGGCATGGTCGGCGTCGACCACCTGGACGCCCAGCTCCGACAGCATGTTGTAGACCCGGTAGACCTCTTTCTCGTTCCCCGGGATCGTGCTCGAGGAATAGACGACCGTGTCGCCCTCGCCGAGCGAGATGAAGGGGTGCGAGCGGGTCGCGATCCGGCCCATCGCCGCCCGACCCTCGCCCTGGCTGCCGGTCACGAGGTACAGGATGTGCGCCGACGGCATCTCGCGGGCCTGATCCTCGGAGACGGTCGGCGGGAAGTCCGAGACCGCTCCGGTCTCCCGGGCGGCTTCGAGCATCCGCTGCATCGCGCGGCCCGCGACCACGACGGAGCGGTCGCACTCGAGCGCGACCTCCGCGATGGTCTTCAAGCGCGCCACATTCGAGGCGAAGGTGGTCGCCGCGACAGCGCCCTTGGCCTCCGAAATCACCTTGCGCAGGCCGTCGCGCAGCCGCGCCTCCGACCCCGCCTCGCCCGGCTCGAACACGTTGGTGCTGTCGCAGACGAGCGCGAGGACGCCTTTGCGGCCGAGGCCCGCGAGCTGCTCCTCATCCGTCGGCGCACCGATCGAGGGGGTCGGGTCGAACTTGAAATCGCCCGAGTGGAAGACCGTGCCGACCGGCGTGTCGATCTTCAGCGCCATCGCCTCGGGGATCGAGTGGGTCATCGGAAAAAAGGAGCAGTCGAAGGGCGGCAGGCTCACCAGATCGTGGGGCTTCACCGCGTTGACGTGCTTCTCCGGCAGACCGGCCTCCTCAAGCTTTCGCTTGGCGATCTCGGCGGTGAAATGGGTGCAGTAGATCGGGGCCTTCAACCGACGCCAAAGGCGGCCGATCGCGCCGACATGGTCCTCATGCGCGTGGGTGATGAAGATCCCGAGCAGGTTCTTGCGCTCGCCGGCGATGAAGTCGATGTCCGGAAACACCAGATCGACGCCCGGCGCGCTCGACATGTCGCCGAAGGTCACGCCGCAATCGACGATGATCCATTTGCGCTCCGCCGGCGCGCCGATCCCGTAGAGATACAGGTTCATACCGATCTCGCCCGCGCCGCCGAGCGCCGCGTAGACGAGTTCTCGCGATTTTGCCATTCAGTCCGTCCTTTCAGGGGGCGCAAGAGCCCGCCCGGCCGCCGGGCAGGCGGCTTCGATTGCAGTTCACGCCCGGATGGGCGCGTCTCTCAACGTCCGTTCGTGCGGCCGACGTTCCGCCGATAAATCTCCACCAGCCCCCTGAGGGTGAGGTCCTGGTCGCAGGACCTGATCGCGGGCACGCCTTGCGCGAACAGGGGCGCGAGCCCGCCCGTCGCGATCACGGTCATCTGGGTTCCGCGCTCGGCCTCGATCCGGTTCAAGACGCCCTCGATCAGGCTGACATAGCCCCAGTAGATCCCGGATTGCATGCAGGCGACCGTATTGGTGCCGACCACTTTCGCCGGCCGGGCGATCTCGATGCGCGGCAGCTTGGCGGCGGCCTGGTAAAGCGCCTCGGAGGCGAGGTTCACGCCAGGCGCGATGATCCCGCCGGCATAGGCCCCCTCCTCGTCCACCACATCGAAGGTGGTGCCCGTCCCGAAGTCGAGAACCACGAGATTAGGGCCGTATTTGGTGTAGGCCGCCAGGGTGTTGATCAGGCGATCCGCGCCGACCTCGGCCGGGTGATCGGCCTTGTTCATCACGCCGAGATCGACGCTCGGCTCGCCGACCACCAACGGCTTGCAGTTGAAGTAGTTCTCCGCCAGGCGGCGCAGATTGAACAGGGTCTCAGGCGCGACCGAACCGATGATGATGCCGTCGATATGCTTCCGGCCCAGATGATGATGCGCCATCAGGTTGGAGAGCCAGACGAAGTACTCGTCGGCGGTGCGCCGGCCATGGGTGCGGATCCGCCAGTTCGCCACCATGCGTACGGTGTCGTGGACCGCGAAGACGGTGTTGGTGTTGCCGACGTCGATCGCAAGCAGCATCGGATCAGCCTTCGGCCCGCGGAAAGAACACGTCCGCCGCGGCGATGCGGCGGACGCCTTGGGGGGTATCTAGGACGAGCGCGCCCGACGGGTCCACATCCGCGAAACGCCCGTGCACCTCTTCGCCTGAAAGCCGGGCCACGATCGGCTCGCCGAGGCGGGCGGCGCAGGTCAGCCAGGCGGCGCGGATCGGGGCGAAGCCCTCCGTCGCCCAGACCGCCAGGCGGGCGGCCATGGCGCGGGCCAGAAGGGCGGCGGCGAGGTCGGGAGCGGGAGCGGAGCCATAGTCCGAGACGGCGGCGGTCGGAGCGGCGGTCGGCTCGAGCAGGGCGGCGTCGGGGCGGGCGACCAGATTGACGCCCACCCCGATCACGACCGCGGCCTCGTCCGCCTCGAGCAGAACGCCGGAGATCTTACCGCCGTCGGCCAGCACGTCGTTCGGCCATTTGACCTGGACCCGCGCCCGCGGAGCGCACTGGGCGACCAGATCCGCGACGGCGAGGCCGGCGACGAAGCTGAGAGTCGCCATCTCCGCCAGACCGGCGCTCGGGCGAAGCGCGCGAGGTCGAAGCGCGAGGCTTGCGATCAGATCGCCCTCGCGCGCGCCCCAAGGCCGGCCGCGGCGGCCCCGGCCGGCCGCTTGCCGCCGTGCGAGCACCCCGAAGGGGGCGGGCGCGCCCGCGCGCAGGCGGCGGAACGCCTCTTGATTGGTGCTGTCGACGGTCTCGAGCGCGATCCGCCCGACCCCGTCCGGCCACGCGGTGGACGCCACTTAGGGCATCAGCGCTTCGGCGGCGCGGGCGGCGGCCTCGGGCGCGCCGAAACCGTTGAAGCCGGGGGCCGGCGCGACGGCGGCGACCATGGCGACCGCCGCGATGGCGAAGGCGGCGCGATGGGCGAAGCCGCCCGCCAGATGCACCGGTTCGCCCGGCTCGGAGAAGTACATCCGGCGCACGATGTTGAGGTAGTAGAACGCCCCGATGACGCTCGCGATCACGCCCGCCACCGCGAGCCAGGCCATGTCGGCGTCCACCGCGGCCTGGAACACCTGATACTTGGCGAAGAAGCCCCAGAGCGGCGGGATGCCGGCGAGCGAGAACATCAGGGCGGCGACGCCGAGCGCGTAGCCCGGCCGCGTCTTGGCCAGCCCGTCGAGATCGGCGAGGCGCGTCACCTGGGCGCCGTCGCGGGTCATCATCAGGATGAAGGCGAAGACGCCGATGTTCATCAGCAGATAGATCGCCAGATAGACCAGCATGCCCTCGATCCCGGCGCGGGTGCCGGCGGCGAGGCCGACCAGCGCGAAACCCATATGGCTGATCGAGGAATACGCCATCAAGCGCTTGATGTTGCTCTGACCGATGCCCGCGAAAGCGCCGAGGAACATCGAGCAGACCGCCAGGAAGGCGATGATCTGGCTCCACTGGTCGGTGATGGCGCCGAAGGGCTCGACCATGGCGCGGGCGAACATCGCGCCGGCCGCGACCTTTGGGGCGGTGGCGAAGAAGGCCGTCACCGGGGCCGGCGCGCCCTCGTATACGTCGGGCGTCCACATGTGGAACGGCGCGGCGGAGATCTTGAAGGCGAGGCCCGCGCAGAGGAAGGCGATGCCGATCAAGAGGCCGATCGGGGTCTCTGAGACGGCGACCGCCTTGGCGATGTCGGCGAAATTGGTGGAGCCCGAATAGCCGTAGATCAGCGAAGCGCCGTAGAGCAGAAGACCGGAGCTGAGCGCGCCGAGGACGAAGTACTTCAGTCCCGCCTCGGTCGAGCGGATGCTGTCTCGGCGGAAGGCGGCGATCACGTAGAGCGAGAGCGACTGCAGCTCGACGCCCATATAGAGCGTCATCAGATCGTTCGCGGAGGCCATCAGGCACATGCCGAGCGCCGAGAAGGTGAGCAACACCGCGTATTCGAACTTCATCAGATCGTGGCGCTTCAGGTAGTCGACCCCGAGCGCCAGCATCACGGCCGCGCCGACCAGGATCAGGATCTTGGCGAAGGCCGCAAAGGCGTCGATCGCGAGCAGGCCGCCGAAGGCCTCGCGGGCGCCGGCGTCGTCGCGCCAGACCAGAAAGGCGGCGCCGATCAGGAGGGCGCCGCAGAGAACGTTGGCGGAGCGCGCCGCGTGCTCCTCGCCCTGCTTCGTGCCGCCTTGGACGACGCCGATCATCAGGACGAGCATCGCGCCCAGAGCCAACACGATCTCGGGCAGGACCGCGCCCAGATCCGCGTACAGGTCGGTCATCACTTCGCTCCCAAGAGGTCGGCGGCGGCGGCGCTCAGCTGGATGGCGTGCTCGACGCCGGCGGCGGCCAGGGCCGCGTCATACCCCTCCAGCAGCCGCTCGACGGCGGGCTGGAACAGATCGAGCGCGTACCCGGGCGCGACGCCGAGGATCAGGGCGCCCGCGGCGAGCGGCGCGACGCAGGCGATTTCGCGCGCGTTCATGTCCTTGATGTCCGCGAGCTTCGGGTTTTCGAGGGCGCCGAGGACGACGCGCCAATAGAGCCAGAGCATATAGGCGGCGGACAGGATCACCCCCGTGGTCGCCACCAGAGCGACCAGGCTGTCGGCCTGGAAGGCGCCGACGAGCGCCAGCATCTCGCCCACGAAGCCGCTGGTGCCGGGCAGGCCGACATTGCCCATCGTGAACAGCAGCATCACCACCGCAAAAACCGGCATGCGGTTCACGAGACCGCCGTAGAAGCTGATCTCTCGCGTGTGCATCCGGTCGTAGATCACGCCGACCAAGAGGAACAGCGCCCCCGAAATGAACCCGTGGCTGATCATCTGGAACACCGCGCCGTCGACGCCCTGCTGGTTCGCGGCGAAGATGCCCATGGTGACGTAGCCCATATGGGCGACGGAGCTGTAGGCGATCAGCTTCTTGATGTCCTCCTGCATCAGCGCGACCAGCGAGGTGTAGACGATCGCGACAACGCTCAGGACGAACACCAGATCGGCGAAGGTCGCCGAGGCCACAGGGAACATCGGCAGGCTGAAGCGGAGAAAACCGTAGCCGCCCATCTTCAGCAGCACCGCCGCCAGCACCACCGATCCCGCCGTCGGGGCCTGAACGTGGGCGTCGGGCAGCCAAGTGTGCACCGGCCACATCGGCATCTTCACCGCAAAGCTCGCGAAGAAGGCGAGCCAGAGCAGCCCTTGGATCCCCGCCGGGATGTAGAGCCCCGCGACGCTGAACGGGTCCGAGGAGAAACGGTGCGCCAACAGTTGCTCGATGTCCGAGGAGCCGGCGACGTGGATCATGTAAAGCATCGCCACCAGCATCAGCAGCGAGCCGAGCAGCGTGTAGAGGAAGAACTTGAAAGCGGCGTAGATCCGCTCCTTGCCGCCCCAGATCCCAATGATCAGGAACATCGGGATCAGGCCACCCTCGAAGAACAGATAGAACAGCACGATGTCGAGCGCGACGAAGACGCCGATCATCAGGGTCTCGAGGATCAGGAAGGCGATCATGTACTCCTTGACCCGAGTCTCGACGCCCCAGCTCGCCAGGAACACGATCGGCATCAGAAAGGTCGTCAGCAGCACGAAGGGCAGCGACAGGCCGTCGACGCCGAGCTTGAAAGTCAGCAGACCGAGCCACTCGGTCTCTTCGACCATCTGGAAGCCGTCGAGGCTCGGATCGAACTTCGCCAGCAGCACCAGCGAGACCAGGAAGGTGGCGAGCGAGACCCCGAGGGCGAAGCGCTTCATCGACAGCTGGTCGCCCGCGCTCCGCTCGGAGAACAGGAGCATCAGGAGCGCGCCCCCGAGGGGCAGGAAAGTGGTCAGCCGCAGCCAGTAATAGTCCACCAGCGCGGCGTCGGCGACGACGTCCATCAGCTCGACCTCTCAAGGATGAACCAGGTCACCATCGCCAGGATCCCGAGGATCATGACCAGGGCGTACCGGAAGATGTAGCCGGATTGGGCGCGCTGAGCGGCGGCGGTCACCGCCGGCACCACGCCCATGGCGAGCCCGTTGATCGCGCCGTCGATCACCGACCCGTCGCCGCGCCGCCAGAGCAGTCGGCCGAGCCACATCGAGGGGCGCACGAAAATCAGGTCGTAGAGCTCGTCGAAATACCACTTGTTGATCAGGAAGGCGTGCAGGCCGGCATGACGCCGCGCCAGGGCGTCCGGGATCCAGGGCGCCCAGATGTAGAACAGGGCGGCCCCGAACAGCCCGATCAGCATGGCGACGAAGGGCGCGGCCTTCACCCATTTCGGCACGTTATGGGCGTCGTCGAGCACCGTGTTGCCCTCGGCGTGGAAGATCGAGGTCCCCCAGAAGGCCGACGCGCCGTGATGGACCATCAGATCGTAGTAGACCATGCCCGCCAGCACCGCGCCCGCGGCCAGCACATAGAGCGGGATGAGCATGACCTGCGGGCTCTCATGGGCGTGCTCGAGGGTGTGATGGTCGCCCCGGTAGGTTCCGAGGAAGGTCTTGAACCAGAGCCGCCAGGAATAGAACGAGGTCATCAGCGCCGCGCCCACGCCGATCCAGAAGGCGTAGAGATGGCCGGCGTTCGGGCTCGCATAGGCCGTCTCGATGATCATGTCCTTCGAGAGGAAGCCCGCGAAGCCGATGGTGGTGAGCGGGATGCCGACGCCGGTGATCGCAAGCGTGCCGATCAGCATCATCAGCGCCGTGACGGGCGTCACCTTCAGGAGGCCGCCATATCGGCGCATGTCCTGCTCGTGATGCATGGCGTGGATCACCGAGCCGGCGCCCAGGAACAGCAGCGCTTTGAAAAAGGCGTGGGTGAAGAGGTGGAACATCGCCGCCTCATAGGCGCCGACGCCCGCGGCGAAGAACATGTAGCCGAGCTGGGAGCAGGTCGAATAGGCGATCACCCGCTTGATGTCGTGCTGCACCAGACCGACCGTCGCCGCGAAAAAGGCCGTCGAGGCGCCGATGACGGTGACGAACCAAAGCGTGTCCGGCGCGAGCTCGAACAGCGGCGAGCAGCGCACGACCAGGAACACGCCCGCGGTCACCATGGTGGCGGCGTGGATCAGCGCGGAGACCGGGGTCGGGCCCTCCATCGCGTCCGGCAGCCAGGTGTGCAGGAACAGCTGCGCCGACTTGCCCATCGCGCCGATGAACAAGAGGAAGGTCAGCGTCGTGAGGATGTCGAACTCGCCGCCAAAGACCGCGAAGCTCTGGCCCACCTGATCAGGCGCGGCGGCGAACACCGTGTCGAACTCGACCGAGCCGAACACCAGGAAGATCCCCATGATGCCGAGCGCGAAGCCGAAATCGCCGACGCGGTTGACCACGAAGGCCTTGATCGCCGCGGCGTTGGCCGTGGGCTTGTGCCACCAGAAGCCGATCAGCAGATAGCTGGCGAGGCCCACCCCTTCCCAGCCGAAGAACAGCTGCACGAAGTTGTCCGCCGTCACGAGCATCAGCATCGCAAAGGTGAAGAGCGACAGGCAGGCGAAGAAGCGCGGCTTGGCCTTGTCCTCCTCCATGTAGCCGATCGAATACATGTGGACGAGCGCCGAAACCGTGTTGATCACGATCAGCATGGTCGCGGTCAGCGCGTCGATCCGAAGGGCCCAGGCGACCTCGAAATCGCCCGACACGATCCAGTCGGCGATAACCACCTTGTAGACCTTGGCCACCGCCTCGGCGTGGCCCGCGCCCTCGGCGGCGTGCGCCTCGCCGACGCCGCCGCCGGAGAACTGGAAAAACGTGGCCCAGGACAGGATCGCCGCGGCGAAGACCAGGACCGTGGTCAGAAGCTGCGCCCCAAACTCTCCGGTCGCGCGGTGGAAGAAGCCCGCCACCACCGCGCCCAGGAGCGGCAGGAATACGATCGCCAGATACGCCCAATCCATGGCCTCAGCCCCGCATCACGTTGATGTCTTCGACCGCGATCGAGCCGCGGTTTCGGAAGAAGCAGACCAGGATGGCGAGGCCGATCGCGGCCTCCGCGGCCGCGACGGTCAGCACGAAAAGCGTAAAGACCTGACCGACCAGATCCCCTGAATAAGCGGAGAAGGCGACCAGGTTGATGTTGATCGACAAGAGCATCAGCTCGATCGACATCAGGATGATGATCACGTTCTTGCGGTTCAGGAAGATCCCGAAGACGCCGATGACGAACAGCATGGCGGCGACGGTCAGGTAATGCTCGAGCTCGATGGCCATCTCAGGTCCTTGTCGGATCCGGAACGCGCCTCGGCGGAGCCCGAGGGGCGCGTCCGGCGGGGCGATCCGCCCCCGGTTGAACCGCGAAGACGCCTCGCCCGGCGGCCCTCGCGTCCCGTCAAAATCGGCTTCGCCGGCGAACAGGCGCAGCCGACGCCGTCAGCCGACGCCCTCTCCGGGCTTCGCATCGACCAGCGCCACAGATTCCTCGCGCGTCCGGTGCATCTGGGCGATCACGCTCTGTTTCTTGACGCCGTCGCGGGCGCGCAGCGTGAGCACGATGGCCCCGATCATCGCCACCAGCAGGATCAGACCCGCGACCTGGAACAAGAGCGCGTAGTCGCTGTAGATCACCAAGCCGAGCGCGCGGGTGTTTTCGATCTCGACGCCCGTCGCCGCGGGCTGGGCTTTCAGCTGCGCCGCCTGGCTCGACACCGCCCAGGAGGACGCGACGACCAGCGCGATCTCGGCCAGCAGGATCAGCCCGATCACGGCGCCGAGCGGGAAATACTCCGCCATCCCCTGCTTCAGCTGCGCGAAGTCGACGTCGAGCATCATGACCACGAACAGGAACAACACCGCGACGGCGCCCACATAAACGATGAGCAGCAGCATCGCGAGGAACTCGGCGCCGAGAAGCACGAACAGCCCGCTCGAGGAAAAGAAGGCGAGGATCAGCCACAGCACGGAGCGGACCGGGCTGCGGGCGAGCACCACCATCAGCCCCGCCGCTACAGCGACGCTCGCAAACAGGTAAAAGGCCAGGACCGGCAGGACCTCCGCGGCCATTTTCGCCTCCGTGCTTCTCGTGGGAAGCCTTGCGGTGTTCGGTGCGGCCAGGCCGCGCTCTCTGGCGCTCGGGTGTAGGGGGGCGGCTTGCGCTTCGCAAGCGCAGCGAGGCCGCAGGTCCGGGTTTGTGAGGACGCGCAGGCGACCGCTCCGTGTCGGGCGCCGAGCGCATGCGCGCAGACGCGACCGGCGGGATCGCCCGCCGGGCTTTGGGCGCCGCGAAATCTGGGCGCGCCACAGCCCGTTGGGCCGGTCTCCGACCATCGAACCACTGAGTTCGATCCACTGGATCGGCCCTGCGGGCGCTTCGCAGCCCGTGGGGCCTTGCTCCGCTGAAAACGCCCCACCGGTGCGCGCCCACCGGGGCGCGTCCTCCGGGCGTCCGACGGCTGAAATCGGTCCACCGGACCGATTTCCAAGCGCCCGTCGTACTCCGGGCGCTCCGAAAGCTCTCGATGGTTAGCCGAAGAATCCCCCGACGCTGCGGAGCCGCGCGCCCAGGCCGGCGGCGAGGCCTCGATGGCCGAGCCGACGGCGCCCCCCTCTCTGAAAGGGATCAGCGATAGGGCGCGTCGATCTCGAGATTGCGGGCGATCTCACGCTCCCAGCGCTCGCCGTTATCGAGCAGCTTGTCCTTGTCGTAGAACAGCTCCTCGCGGGTCTCGGTGGCGAACTCGAAGTTCGGGCCCTCGACGATGGCGTCCACCGGACAGGCCTCCTGACAGAAGCCGCAATAGATGCACTTCGTCATGTCGATGTCGTAGCGCGTGGTGCGGCGGCTGCCGTCGTCGCGCACCTGGGCCTCGATGGTGATCGCCTGGGCCGGGCAGATCGCTTCGCAGAGCTTGCAGGCGATGCAGCGCTCCTCGCCGTTCGGATAACGCCGGAGCGCGTGCTCGCCGCGGAAACGCGGGGACAGCGGCCCCTTCTCGAACGGGTAATTCAGCGTCGCCTTCGGCTTGAAGAAATACTTCATGCCGAGCCGAAAGCCCCCGATGAAATCCGCGAGCAGCGCATAGCTGATCGCCTTGCCGAGCTTGAAGGATCCAGCCTTCGCCATGGCGTCGATATCCCTTTCGGTCGCGCCCTGCGCGGCGCGGATCAGTTTCAGCCGCCCGCCGCCGCGTAGGCGTAGGGCGTGATGTCGAAAATGCGGATGACGGCCGCCGTCAGCACCACCCAGAACAGCGAGAACGGCAGGAACACCTTCCAGCCGAGCCGCATCAGCTGGTCGTAACGGTAGCGTGGAACCACCGCCTTCACCATCGCGAACAGGAAGAACATCATGACGATCTTGGCGACCATCCACAGCACCCCGTCCGGCAGACCCGGGATCGGCGACAGCCAGCCACCGAAGAACAGCAGCGCGGTCATCGCGCACATCAGCACGATGTTCATGTACTCGCCGATCATGAACAGCAGATAGGGCGTGGAGCTGTACTCGACCTGGTAGCCAGCCACCAACTCCGACTCCGCCTCGGGCAGGTCGAAGGGCGGGCGGTTGGTCTCAGCGAGCGCCGAGACGAAGAACAGCACCAGCATCGGCAGATGCGGCAGCCAGAACCAATTGAACAGGCCCCAGGAGCCGTCTTGGGCGCGGACGATGTCCGAGATGTTCAAAGAGCCGACGCACAGCAGCACCGCGACCAGGATGAAGCCGATCGAGACCTCGTAGGAGACCATCTGCGCCGCGGAGCGCAGGCCGCCTAGGAACGGGTATTTCGAGTTGGAGGCCCACCCCCCCATGATCACGCCGTAGACGCCCAGAGAGCTGATCGCGAACAGATAGAGGATGCCGACGTTCAGGTCGGCGATCACCCAACCGTCGGCCATCGGGATCACCGCCCAACCGATCAGGGCGAGCACGAAAGCGATCAGCGGCGCGAGGATGAAGACCACTTTGTCCGCGCCGGCGGGGATCACGATCTCCTTCAGCACGAACTTGCCGAAATCGGCGAAGCTCTGCAGCAGACCGTAAGGCCCCACCACATTCGGCCCGCGCCGCAGCTGCACCGCCGCCCAGACCTTCCGATCCATGTAGAGCAGGAAGGCGAGCGACACGAGCAGACCCGTCGTGAGGATCAGGCATTGCAGCAGGATCCAGCCGCCCGGCAGCAGGTACTCGGAAACGAAGCTCGGTTCGGTCATCGCGTCACTTTCACATCAAGGCTGACCGAAAGGTCTATTCAGCGGCGATCGCGGGCGCGCCCGATTTGGCGCGGTCGGCGGCGGCCTTGGAGAGTTCGGCCATCACCACGCTGGCGCGGGCGATCGGGTTGGTCAGAAAATAGTCCTTCACCGGGCTTGCGAACGGCGCGTCGGAGACCGCGCCCGGCGCCTCCGCCCGCCAGGGCATGGCGGGCGCCGTCCCGATGCTCTCGCCGATCCAGGGCCGGCGCTCGAACAGCGCGCTGCGAACCGCCTCGACGCTGTCATAGGGCAGTTTCTTGCCCAGCGGCTCGGAGAGGGCGCGCAGGATCGCCCAGTTGGCCTTGGCCTCGCCGGGCGGCAGACCGACCTCGAGCGCGAGTTGCGGGCGGCCCTCGGTGTTGAGGAAGAGCCCGCTCTCCTCGGTCCAGGCCGCGCCCGGAAGCACCACGTCCGCCTGGCCCGCGCCGGCGTCGCCGTGGCTGCCCTGGTAGACCACGAACGCGTCGCCGAGCGCGTTCATGTCGATCTCGTCGGCGCCGAGCAGATAGACCAGCTTGATCGCACCCTCGCGCGCGCCCTCGAGAATGCCCGCCACGTCGCGCCCCGTCGGCGCCACCGAGACGTCGAGGCCATGCTCGTCGGGCGCCTGATGATGGGGCGTGAAGCCCACCGCGAGCCCGCCGACCCGCGCCGCAGCGGTGTGGAGCACCGAGAAGCCGGTCCAGCCGGGCTCTTCGTCGGTCGCGGGCTGGATCGCCCCGATCTTCTCCGCGAAGGACATCGCGGTTCCGAGCACCGCCGCGCCGTCGGGCCGGGAGAGCGCGCCCTGACCGAGGATCACCAACGGGCGCTTGGCGTTCTTCAGCACGGCCGGGATCTGCTCGGGGTCGGCCAGCATCGCGGCAAGCACGTCCGGACCGGCGCCGAGCCAGGCATGGTCGTAGGTCAGATCCGACTTCGGGCCGATCGCGGCGATCTCGGCGCCGGCGAGCCAGGCCTTGCGGATCCGCGCGTTCAGCACCGCGCTCTCGAGCCGCGGGTTGGTCCCGACCAGCAGGATGACATCCGCCGCCTCGATCCCCTCGACCGTGCTGTTGAACAGCCAGGCGGCCGGGTTGGCGGCCGGCAGCGCCGCGCCGTCCTGGCGGCAATCGAAATGCGTGGAGCCGAGCGAGACCATCAGCTCCTTCAGCGCGAACATCGCCTCGACCGGCGCGAGATCGCCGGCGATCGCCGCAATCTCATCGCCTTTGAGGCCCTTGGCGGCCGCGGCGATGGCGTCGAAGGCCTGGCCCCAGCTCGCGGGCTTCAGCCGGCCCTCGGCGTCCCGCACGTAAGGGCGATCGAGGCGCTGGCGGCGGAGCCCGTCCCAGACGAAGCGCGACTTGTCGGACAGCCACTCCTCATTGATCGCGGCGTGCTCGCGCGGAAGGATCCGCATCACTTCGCGGCCCTTCGCATCCACCCGGATCGCGGCGCCGAGGCCGTCCATCACATCGACCGTCTCGGTCTTGCGCAGCTCCCAAGGCCGCGCCGTGAAGGCGTAGGGGCGGCTGGTGAGCGCGCCGACCGGGCAGAGATCGATCACGTTGCCCTGCAGCTCCGAGGTCAGGGCCTGGTCGAGATAGGAGATGATCTCGGCATCCTCGCCGCGGCCGGTGCAGCCCATCTCCGGCACGCCCGCGACCTCGGTCACGAAGCGCACGCAGCGGGTGCACTGGATGCAGCGGGTCATGTGGGTCTTGATGAGGGGGCCGAGATGGATCTCGTCCATCGAGCGCTTCTGCTCTTGGAACCGGCTGAAATCGACGCCGTAGGCCATCGCCTGGTCCTGCAGGTCGCACTCGCCGCCCTGGTCGCAGATCGGGCAATCGAGGGGGTGGTTGATGAGCAGGAACTCCATCACCCCTTCGCGCGCCTTCTTGACCATCGGGCTGTTGGTCTTGACCTCGGGCGGCTCGCCGTTCCGTCCCGGGCGCAGATCGCGGACCTGCATATGGCAGGAGGCGGCGGGCTTCGGCGGCCCGCCGACGACCTCGACCAGGCACATGCGGCAGTTGCCGGCGACCGACAGGCGCTCGTGATAGCAGAAGCGCGGGATCTCGATCCCCGCCAGCTCGCAGGCCTGGATCAGCGCGAGGCTCCCGTCGACCTCGACCTCCTGGCCGTCGATGATGATGGTGCGCAAGTCGCTCATTCAGCGCTTTCCGTTGTTTCGTCTTCAGGGGCCGCGGGCCGACCGGCGTATGCGGCGAACAGATCCGAGACCAGCACGCCGTCGATCCGCATGCCGGCGAGATTCGCGTTCTCGATCGAGGCGTTCGAGAGATTGACGTCCCTGAACCGCGCCCCGGCGAGGTTCACATCGTCGAACCGCATGCCGGCGGCGAGGCAGTCCGAAACCGCGGCTCCGCTCAGCGTCGCGCGCGCGAAGCGGGCGTTCGACAGATTGGCGTTCTCGACGGCGAGATTGGAGAGGTTCGCGTCCTCGATCCGCGCGTTCGACAGGTTTGCGCAAGCGACGCGGGCCGCGGAGAGATTGGCCTGATCAAAGCTCGCGTTCGAGAGATTCACATCCCGAAAACTCGAACCCGCGAGCACCGCGTTCGACACGCGGAGGCGATCGTTGACGTCGTCGATGTCCATCACGAGCCCGCTCCGACGGTGAGGTGCGCGGGGTCGCTCGCTCGGCCCCGCGCCAGTCGCGCACGATGGTGCGCAACTAAGACGGTAGCCCTCTTACGTCATGGCTCCACCGCGCGCCAGCGCCGCAGCGTCGCGCTCGACGCGGTTTATCGGCAGCTCAGGCGAACGGCCCAGGTTCCGGGACCGGAGCGGTAGTTCGCGTCCTCGATCCGCGGCGCGCGGCCACGGGCGCACGAGCCGTTCGGGAAGGCCCGCCGCACGGCGTCGACCGAAGCCTGCTCCGGCCCTCGGCCGCCCCGCGCCGCGCGCCCGTCCGCACGGCGCACCACGAACAGACGCGATCCGCGGTCGGCGCGGCGGAGCGTTACGACGAGATCGCCAGCGCGCGAGGGCACGATACGGCTCTCGCCGATGTTTGGGCCGCGGTTCACGGTCTCTTGCCGAACGACCGTCGTCTGGCAGCCTGCGACCGCCGCCGTCAGCGCAGCGGCGGCGGCGAGTTTCGCGATGTGCATGGAACATCTCCCGTTTTTGCTCGACGCCGCGTGCGCGACGCTCCGCTTTGACACGTGAGAGAACGCCGATCCCGGCGGCGAGATCGATCTTCGGGAGCGAAACGGGTCGGGCCAAGCGCTCGGCGCGCGCCCTCAGGCGCAGCGCCGGGCGGCGATGGTCGCCGCGTCGGGAACACTCTCCCAACCGAAGGCCTCCGGGCTCGGACCGTTTCGCTGCAGCAAACGCAGCCGCTCGCGCGCTTCGGCGAGGCTCGGGCGATGCTCCGCCGGGACCCACCACATCACGAAATGCGCGCTCTCGAAGGGGCGAAACCAGGCCTTGCGCTTCAGATAGAAACGCCGATGAACCGTGTCCCAGACGAAGCGCTGCAAATCCTCGACGCTCTCCCAGACCGTCAGATTGGCGATGAACCGCGGATCCTCGCCGTCGAAGCTGGTTTCGGTCGCCGCCACGCCGCCCGCGTCGGTGTAGCGCCAGACATAGCCGGGGCTGCGTTCGGCGATACGGTTCACCCGCTCGAGATTGTCCATGAACTCGGCGACGCGCGGGTCCGACTGATCATAGGCGAGGCGGCCGACATTCAGTTGGGCGAGATGGCGGCCGACGGTTTGGTTCGGCATCGGGGCCTCACTGGCGTTGGAGCGGACGCGTCTCGGCCCAGCCGAAAGCTTCCGCGCTCGGGCCTTCGGCGGTCAAGAGATCCAGCCGCGCCTGCGCCTCCGCGATGCTCGGCCGGTGGCCGGGAGCGACCGGCCAGATCACCATCGAGGGCCCGGCGTGCGGCTCGAACCAGAGATCGCGGCGGCGCATGAAGCGGGCGTGCACGGTCTCGAACACGAAGGCGCGCAGATGCGCCACGCTTTCCCAGACGGATAGCGTCGAAGCGGTGAGATTGTCGCCGCCGAGCGGGCCTTCCGGGTCGCGCTGGACGGCGTCCATCTCCTCCTCGGGCAGCATCCAAACGAAGCCCGGGCTTCGCATCGCGACGGCGTTCACCCGATCGAGGGCGTCCGCGAACTCAGCGGAGCGGGGATCGTCCCAACCATAGCGGAGGCGGCCGCGGTTGAATTCGGCGACGGGGCCGAAACCGGCGTCGATGGCGGGATCGATCGACGGATGCGTGGGGCTCGAGGCCATCGCGGTCAGAACAGGCCGGAAGCGAAATAGAGATAGGCGCCCCCGCCCGCGATCAGCAGCAGGAGGACGAGGCTGAGGCTCACCCAGGGAAAGTCGCTGCGATAGGGGTTGGTCGCGCCGCAGCGCGGGCAGAACTTCGCGTTGTCCGCGATCGGCTCGTACTCGCAGAACCGACACTGGCCCAGACGGTCCATCAACATCGCTGCCCCCCTTCGCGGCGTTTGAAACCCTGTGCGGGAAAAGGCGCCGGCGCGCGCGGAAATGCAAGCGGACAAGCGCCCGCCCCCGCCCCTCCGTCTCCGCTCCGAGCCCCCCGACAAGCCTCATTCCCCGGAGCCGCCGTCGCCCACAGACGAAGCGCGCCGGGGCGTCGGGCGGACAAGGATGCGGGAACCGCACCGGCGCAGCCGGCGCGTCCTTGTCGGCCCGGCGGCCGGGCGCGATGTCGACGGGCGGCGGGGGATCCGGGGACTGAGGCGGGCTCATTCCCTGGAGAGCCCGAGCGCAATCGCCGACGCTGCGGAGCGGCGCGCCAAGGCCGGCGGAGGGGGCTCGACGCCCCCGACGACGGCGCCTCCTCTCGGCTAGGCCAGTCGACGCGCCGCATAGACCCGGGCGCGGAGATCGTATTCCGGCAGATGGTCGCCATAGACGTCGAACAGGGTGTCGATCCGTCCCGCCGCCGCCAGCGTCTTCAGCGCGTCCTGAAACACCCCGGTCTCGAGCGACCGATCGTTCAACGAGAACACGAACACGCCGCCAGGCCGCAGATAGCCGATGATCCGCTCGAGCGCCGGGGCCTTCACATAGGCGGGTTGCAGCACGCCCACCGCGGCGATGTTGGCGTAGGGCGGCGTGAAGCCTTTCTCCGTCGAGAGCTGATCCTCGAACGGTTCGTTCAGATCGCATTGGCCGAGCGTGCGGTAGCGCCCGGTCTCCGCCGCGACGCGGAGCATGCCTTCGGAATAGTCCGCCCCGTCGATCGTCTCGAAACCCGCCAGCTTGAAATGATGCGCCGCCCGCCCCGTGCCGCAGGCGAGATCGAGCACCGGCGCGCTTCGGTCCGGGCTGAACGCGGCGAGCGCGTCGGCGCAGCGCTGCGGCGTCACATAGCCGTTGCCGGCGACGGTCTCGTCATAGGTGTCCGCCCAGTCGTCATAGAGCGACTTGATCTCTTCCGGCGTCTGAACCTGGTAGGCGCGATCGAGGATGTTCTTCTCAGTCATGAATGAAAACCTTTCTAGCTGCCGTCAGGGGGAGGCGCCATTCCGAAAACAGAACGGGCGTCACGCCGCGTCCGCGGGCCGAGGCGTGGGCCGAGACGGAGGCATGGGCGCGGGCGTTGGGCTGGGCGCGGCGCGGTCGAGCCAGGCGTC
>JBCBRF010000063.1:0-19055 GCA_039819865.1 Pseudomonadota bacterium
TTTCAGCGGCCGGGGCGCCCCAGCCCTCTCCCCTGTCCTCTCGCCTCCCCGCGCGCAGGGAGGGGACGCGGCGCCTGGAAGGGAGCCATTCGGTCCGGGCCAGGTCGCTCCGCGGGTCTGGGTTCGCGCGCAGCGCGATCTGAGGATGGCGGCGTCTCGCGGCGTCATTCGGTCCATTCCTCGCCATAGCTGAGCGCCTCGCCGCCGCGGCCGACCGGGCTTCGCTGCGCGTCGATGCGGGGCTCGGTCGGGCCGGCCTCCGCCCGCTCGATCCGGACGCGGAGGTCGTACCAGGCGGCCTGGCCGGTCACGGGGTCCGAGTTCGCCCAGCGCAGGCCGTCGCCCTTCGGCGGCAAAAGCTCGTGGATCAGGTGGTTGAGCAAGAAGCCCTTGGTCGCCTCGGGCGCGCCGGGGCTGAGGGCCCAGGCGCCCTTGCGCTTGCCGATCGCGTTCCAGGTCCAGAGCGTCTTCGGGTTGGCCGCGTCGGTGCGCCGGACCGGGACCTTGATGCGGCCGTGGGCGGAGATCACCCAGGCCCAGCCGCCGTCTTCGAGGCCGGCCGCGTCCATCACCGCGCCGGGCGCATAGAGCGGGTTCTCGCCGTGGATCTGGCGGAGCCAGGCGTTCTGCGAGCCCCAGGCGTGGTACATCGCGGCCGGGCGCTGGGTGACGGCGTGAAGCGGGAACTCGCCCACATCGACCGCCTCGTGCTCGAAGGGGGCCCACCAGGTCGGCAGCGGCTCGAAGGCCTGGCGGATCCGCGCGCGCAGATGCTCAGGCGGCTGGCGCGGGCCGTGTCCCTCGGCGGCGAGCTGAAACTTGCGCAGGGTCTCCTGATACAGATCGAAGACGTAAGGCTGCGGCGCGTCGAACAGGCCAAGGCCCACCGCCCAATCCTGATAGGCGGCGTTGGCCATCTTGTAGAAGCGCGCCTCCTCCGGGATCTCGCCGACCCAGAAGCCGCCGTTCTCGATGTAGCGGGTCAGCTGATCCGGGTTCGGCGCGCCGCGGCCCTCCGCTTCGCCGTCGCCGCGCCAGCCCGCGAGCGGGCCGACGCCGGGCTTGCGCTCATGGCGCACCATGTAGTCGGCGTAGTCCTGATACTTGGCCGAACCGTCCGGGTTCACGAAGCCCGGCAGATCGAGGCGGGCGCCGAGATCGAGCAGCACGCTCTGGAAACCGCGCACGTCGCGGTCGGGCTCGAGCACCGGCCACCGGATCGCGTCGGCGGCGGCGTCGGGCTCGCAGATCGGGCGGTCGAGCAGCGAAATGCAGTCATGGCGCTCGAGATAGGTCGTGTCCGGCAGCACCAGATCCGCGTAGGCGACCATCTCGGACGAATAGGCGTCCGAGTAGATGATCCGCGGGATCTTGTAGTCGCCGTCCGCTCCTTGGCCCTGCTTTTTGGCCGTGAGCATCTCCATCACGCCGTGGGAGTTCATCGACGAATTCCACGACATGTTCGCCATGTAGAGGAACAGGGTGTCGATTTCGTAAGGGTCGCCCGCGACCGCGTTCGAGATCACCATGTGCATAAGGCCGTGCGCCGCCAGAGGCGCGTCCCAGGAGAACGCCTTGTCGATCCGCTCCGGGGCGCCGGCCTCGTCGATCAGAAGATCCTCGGGGCCGCGCGGATAGCCGAGATGCGGGCCGGGCAGCGGGCAGTTGGGGGCGGCCCCGCAATGCGGCGTCGGATGCGCGGAGACCGGCTTGGGATAGGGCGGCTTGAAGCGCATCCCGCCCGGGCACTCGATGGAGCCGAGCAGGATCTGCAGCAGATGGATGGCGCGGCAGGTCTGGAAGCCATTCGAATGCGCGGAGATCCCGCGCATCGCATGCATCGCGACGGGCCGGCCGACGGTCCGTTCATGGCGCTCGCCGCGGCAGTCGGTCCAGGGCTGATCGAGGACCACCGGCCGGTCGAAGGCCGCCGCGGCGAGCTCCGCGGCGATGCGGCGGATCTGGGCGGCGGGCGCGCCGGTCGCTTCCGCCACGGCCTCGGGGGCGTAGCGCGGATCGAGATAAGCGCGGGCGAGCCGCTCGAAGACCGGGCGGGCGCGGCGGCCGTCGGGCAGCTCGATCTCGCCTTGAAGCGCGGCGCGGGTCGGCGGCTCGTCCGAGCGGAGCAGTCGGTTCTCGCGGCGATCCCAGAGAAGCGGCGCGCCGTCTTCGCCGCGGGCGATCAGGCCGTGGTCCGCGCCGCCCGGGTTCTCGATCAGCAGATGCGGGGCGTTGGTGTAGCGCAGGAGATAGTCGAGATCGATCTTACCGGCGCGGAGCAGCTCGTGGACCAGCGCGAGCACGAATAAGCCGTCGGTTCCGGGCGTGATCCCCACCCACTCGTCGGCGATCGCGTTGTACCCCGTGCGAACCGGGTTCACCGCGATGATCTTCACGCCCCGCTCCTTCAGGCGCGACAGACCGAGCTTGATCGGGTTGCTGTCATGGTCCTCGGCGACGCCGAACAGCAGGAAGATCTCCGCCCGCTCCCAATCCGGCGACCCGAACTCCCAAAAGGCGCCGCCCATGGTGTAGATGCCGCCGGCCGCCATGTTGACGGAGCAGAAGCCGCCATGCGCCGCGTAGTTCGGCGTGCCGAATTGCTGCGCCCACCAGCTGGTGAAGGACTGGGACTGGTCGCGGCCGGTGAAGAAGGCGAGGCGCTTCGGGTCGGTCTCGCGGATCGGCTTCAGCCAGGAGACGGCGGTTTCGAGCGCCTCTTCCCAGGAGATCTCCTCGAACTGACCGGAACCACGGGGGCCGGTGCGCTTCAGCGGCGCGCGGAGCCTCGCCGGGGAGTAGTGCTGCATCATCCCGGCGGAGCCCTTGGCGCACAGCACGCCGCGGTTCACCGGATGGTCGCGATTGCCTTCGATGTAGCGGATCTTCGGCCGACCCGAGCCGTCGTCGCGCAGATGCACGTCGATCCCGCAGCGGCAGGCGCACATATAGCAGGTGGTCTTGCGCACCTCGTCCGAAACCTTCGGCGACGGGTCGAAGGCCGGCCGGTCAAACGGCGACATCAGGGCGATCCTCCACGCTTGGCTCCGCAGCTCTGACGGCCGCCTTACGTCCACTAAAACCGAAGCAGGCCGCCGACGCACCCCCCTCGCGCGATTTCGGCCGGACCCGACATGGGTCGCAGCCCCCCCTCCGAACCGCGCCACGCCGCCCGCTCTTAACGAGATCCGAGCGGAGCCGACGCAGACACACGGTTTCTTAACTCTCATTTCGGATGTTCGACCTCGTCCCGTCCGAGAATTGGGCGGTTCCTGGCGTCCGACGCGCATGCGTCGCGCTTAAACGGGACGGCGGCCCCAGGCTGAAGCGATCAGGGCTTCGAGGGCGGGACTCGCGACTGCGCGGAATGAGGAGAGTTCGAATGACCGATATGACCGCCTCCCGTCGTCCGGCGACCAGGATCCTGCCGATCGTCCTCGCGATGACCTCGGCGGTCGCGGTCTCGGGCTGCTCGAAAGTTTTCGGCGACGACAGCGGGTACGCCTATCGCGAGGCTTACTATCAGCCTCGGGTCGGCGACACGCCGGACTACGCCACCAGCTCGATCCCGCAGGGCGCGGGCTATCAGTCGGCTTACCCGGTCGAGACCGGGATCGCGGCCTGGAACGGCGACATCAGCCAGGCGGGGCTCACGGCCGCGCATCAGAGCCTGCCGCCGCGCTCCTGGGCGCGGGTGACGAACGTCGCGACCGGCCGGTCGACGACCGTGCGGATCACCGAGCGGCTGCCGTCCGGCGCCGGGCGCGCGATCGAGCTGTCGCGCGACGCCGCGGCCGCGGTCGGCGCGCTCCATAACGGCCTCGTCACCGTGCTGATCGAACCGCTCGATCCACGCCAGACCACGCCGCAGGACCGCCAGTGGGTGCAGGCCCAGCCGGTGGCCGAGCAACGGCTCGCCCAGCCCGTCGCCCCGCGGCGCGCGCCGGCGCCCACGACCGGCATCGCCTATGACCCGAACCTTGCGACCGGCTCGATCCCCACGCAGCCGGCGGCGGCGCCGCCCCGGACGCAGAGCGGCTCCGGCCTCGCCTCGCGCGTGATCGGGACGAGCTATCTGCAGCTCGGCTCATTCAAGGACGGCAAGAACGCCCACCGCCTGTTGTCGCAGCTCGGCCAGCAGGGCATGACCGCCGGCGAGTATGGCGACGGCTTCATCGAGACGGCTTACGTCAATGGGGAGATCTGGCACCGGGTGCGGCTCGGTCCGATCGAGACGAACGGCGAGGCCCGGCGCGCCTTGAAAGACGCCCAGTCGCTCGGGCATAACGGCGCGCGACTGGTCCGTCCCTGAGGCCGGCGCCCGCCGCACCGGATCGGAGCGCCCCGCCCTACCGAAAGGCGCTCCGTGATCCTGTTCGAGACGCTCTCTCCGCTTCGGCGCATCCGCGCCCTCCCGACCCTGATCGCCGCGACGGCTCTGGCCGCCGCGGCGCTTTGCGTCTCACCGCCCGCCGCGGCGCAGCCGAGTTTCGACACCTCGGCCCGGAACGCCGTCGCGATCGATGCGGACACCGGCGCGGTTCTGCTCGAGAAAGCGGCGGACGCGCGCATCCCGCCGGCTTCGATGTCCAAGATGATGACCGTGTTCATGGCGTTCGAGGCGATCGCCCAGGGGCGCTTGTCCCTCGACGAGGAGGCGCCGGTCTCGGAGGCCGCGTATCAGAAAGAGGGATCGACGATGTTCCTCAATCTGACCGACCGGCCGACGATCGGGCAGTTGCTCCGCGGGATCATCGTGCAGTCCGGCAACGACGCCTCGATCGTGATGGCGGAAGCGCTGGCGGGCACGGAGGAGGCGTTCGCCGCCCGCATGACCAAGCGCGCGCGAGAGATCGGGATGCGGACGGCGAGCTTCAAGAACGCCACCGGCCTGCCCGATCCGGAGCATCTGATGTCGGTGCGCGATCTCGCGATCCTGGCGCAGCGGATCATCAACGACCATCCGGAGCTTTATAAGATCTACTCCGAGCGCTCGTTCGAATGGGCCGGCGTCGCGCAGAACAATCGCAATCCGCTCCTCTATCTCGATATCGGCGGCGACGGCATGAAGACCGGCCACACGGAGGAGGCGGGCTACGGCATTGTGGGCTCCGCGGTCCGGGACGGCCGCCGGGTGATCGTGGTGCTGGCGGGATTGCCTTCTCAGCAGCGCCGGGCGCGGGAGATCGAGAGCGCGATCTCCTGGGCGTTCCGCGAGTTCCGCAACGTCACCGTCGCGTCGAAGGGCGAGGTGGTGGGCCAGGCCGAGGTCTGGGTCGGCTCGGCCTCGACGGTCGATCTGGCGCTGGCGGAGGATCTGCGCGTGACGTTGCCCTGGTTCGACGCGGAGCAGACCGAAGCCCGGATCCGCTATGACGGGCCGGTGCCCGCCCCGATCAAGAAGGGCGACCAGCTCGGCACGCTCACTGTGCAGGTCCCCGGTCTCGGGGCGACCGAGACCGCGCTGGTCGCGGCGTCGGACGTCGAGGCGGGCGGCTATCTCAGCCGGCTGCAGGGCGGCGTCGGGATCGGGCTCCGCTGGCTCGCCGACCAGCTTTGGAAGTGACCGACGCGCCCGGCGACGGCGCGCAGGGCGCGGGGCTGTTCGTCACGCTCGAAGGCGTCGACGGCGCCGGCAAGTCGACGCTGATGCGAGGGCTGGCCGAGGCGCTCCGGGGCGACGGCCTCGAAGTCCAGACCACGCGGGAGCCGGGCGGCTCGCCCGGGGCGGAGGAGATCCGGCGCCTGCTGGTCGAAGGGGAGCCGGGCCGCTGGTCGCCGGAGACCGAGCTTCTGCTGTTCAACGCCGCGCGCCGAGATCATCTCGAGCGCACCATCGCGCCGGCGCTGGCGCGCCGGGCGGTGGTGCTCTGCGACCGCTTCGTCGACAGCACGCGGGCCTATCAGGCGGCCGGGCGGGGGCTGTCGCTGGATCTCGTCGACGCGCTCCATGCGCAGGTGATCGGGCGCGAGGCCGATTTGACGTTGATCCTCGATCTCGATCCCGCCGAGGCGCGGGCGCGGCAGGCCGCGGCGGCGGGCGCGACGGGCGCCGCAGGACTGCGGGAGGACCGCTACGAGAGGCTGGGGCTCGACTTCCAGACGCGGCTGCGCGCCGCCTTTCTGGCGATCGCCGACCGCGATCCCGGGCGTTGCCGAGTGCTCGACGCAGGCCTCGGCGCGGAGCGCGTGGCGGCGGCGGCGCTCGCGGAAGTCCGTGGCGCGGTCGCCGCAGCGGCCGGCGCTTGAGGTCGATCCGATGACCGACGACGCGCTTAAAGACCCGGACCGGCTCGACGGCGTCGCCCACCCGCGCGAGACGGCGGCGGTGTTCGGACATGCGGGCGCCGAGCGGGCGTTCCTCAGCGCCTGGACGGAGGGTCGGGTGCACCACGCCTGGCTCCTTTGCGGGCCGCCCGGGATCGGCAAAGCGAGCTTCGCCTATCGGATCGCGCGTTTCGTCCTGTCGCAGCGCGAGATCGACCTCTCGGGGTTCTTCGCCGAGCCGCCGCCGCCGCCCGACAGCCTCGACGCGGAGTTCGATGGGCCGGACGCCCGCCAGATCGCGGCCGGGGCGCATCCGGGGCTGAAGGAGATCCGCCGGCCGTTCAACGCGAAGACCGGCAAGTTCGGCAAGGTGATCGCGGTCGACGACATCCGAGCGCTCAAGAACTTCTTCCAGCTCTCGGCGGCGGAGGGCGGCTGGCGGGTGGCGCTTATCGACCCGGCGGACGATCTCAACATCGCGGCCGCCAACGCGCTCCTGAAGCTGCTCGAGGAGCCGCCGGAGCGCTGCCTGTTCCTGCTGGTGAGCAGCGCGCCGGGACGGTTGCCGCCCACAATCCTGTCGCGCTGCCGCACGCTCGAATTCCGGCCGCTCTCGGCGGCGCAGGCGCGCTCGGCGATCGCGAAGGCGGCCGACCCCGCTCCGGAGGATGTCGACGCGCTGCTCCGGCTTTCGCCGGGCAGTCCGGGCGAGGCGCTGCGGCTCGACGCGCTCGGCGGCGCGCGGCTTTACGGCCAAGTGGTCGAGCTGTTCACGACGCTGCCGGAGATCGACCGCAGGCGTCTCCATATGTGGCTCGAGGAGATCCGGTCGGCCGACGCGCTCGAGGGCGTCGGGCGGCTGATGCGCATCGCGTTCGAGCGCCAGGCGCGGGCGGCGGCGCTCGGGCCCGAGGCCGGGCTGCTCGACGGTCCGGCGGAGGACGCGCTCGGGGCGCGGCTCGGTCCGGGGGCGGGTCCGGCGCGGCTCTGGGCCGAGGCGGCGACCGACACCTTCGAGCGGATCGACGAGGCGCTCCGGCTCAATCTTGACCCGCGCAGGACGATCCTCGATACGGCGCTACATGTCGAAGCGCTGCTGCGGCCGGGGTTTGTTGCGCCGCAGCGCGGTTGACGGCCGGGGCGCGGCGGTCCCTCGTCGCACCGTGGCGCGCCGCTGCGCTCACGAAGTCGCTTTTAGGGGTCGCCATGCTGGTCGACAGCCATTGCCATCTCGATTTTCCCGATTTCGCCGAAGACCTGCCCGATGTCGTGGCGCGCGCCGAGGCCGCGGGCGTCCGACGGATGGTCACGATCTGCACGCGGCCGCGCCAAATCGACGGGGTTCGCGCGATCGCGGAGCGGTTCGAGAGCGTCTATTTCGCCGCGGGACTGCACCCGCTCAACGCACATGAGGAGCCGCACCCGGATCTCGACACGCTGCTCGGCTGGGCGGCGCATCCGAAGATGGTCGGGATCGGCGAGGCGGGGCTCGACTACCATTATCAGCGCGAGACCGAAGCCGCGCAGAAGGCGAGCTTCGAGCCGCAGATCGAGGCGGCGCGGCGGACCGGCTTGCCGCTCATCATCCATTCGCGCGACGCGGACGAGGACATGGCGGCGATCCTGCGCCGCGAGCATGCGGCGGGGCCGTTCCCCTGCGTGATGCACTGCTTCAGCTCGGGGCCGGCGCTCGCGGAGACGGCGCTCGAACTCGGCTTCTATCTGTCGATGTCGGGGGTCGCGACGTTCAAGAAGGCGGAAGCGCTCCGCGAGATCTTCAAGGCGGCGCCGCTCGAGCGCATCCTGGTCGAGACCGACGCGCCCTATCTCGCGCCGCCGCCCCATCGCGGCAAACGGAACGAGCCGGCTTACGTGGCGCGCACCGCCGCGGTCGGGGCCGAGCTGTTCGAGATGAGCGACGAGGCGTTCGCGAACCAGACCACGGAGAATTTCCACCGGCTGTTCGCAAAGGTCCCGCGCGCGCAGACGACGACGTCGGACGGCGAGGCGGCGGCGTGAGCGACACCGAGCCTCCGCACTACCGTTTCACGATCCTCGGCTGCGGCAGCTCGGGCGGCGTGCCGCGGCTCGGCGGGCCGGACGGGCGGGGCAATTGGGGCGCCTGCGATCCCCAGAACCCGAAGAACCGCCGGCGGCGCTGCGCCCTGCTGGTCGAGCGCTACGGGCGCGGGGGCGCGACGCGGGTCCTGATCGACGCGGGCCCGGATCTCCGCGAGCAACTGCTCGGCGCCCGGGTCTCGAAGCTCGACGCGGTGCTCTTCACCCACGACCACGCCGACCACACCCACGGCATCGACGATCTGCGGCTGGTGTTCTTCCATATCCGAAAGCGGCTCGCGATCTGGGCGGACGCGCAGACGCGCCCGATCCTGGAGCGGCGCTTCGACTATGTGTTCAAGACGCCGGAAGGCTCGCTCTATCCGCCGATCCTCGACATGAAGGAGATCGAGGAGGCGTGGGTCGAAGAAGGCGTTCCGGTGGTGGTCGATGGGGAGGGCGGGCCGATCTCGGCGGTTCCCTTCCCGGTGCTCCATGGCGGCATCCGCGCGCTCGGCTTCCGGATCGGCGATCTGGCCTATCTGCCCGACGCCCACGCGCTGACGCCGGCGGCCTGGCGGGCGGTGGACGGCCTGAAGGTCTGGATCGTCGACGCGCTGCGCTACACGCCGCATCCGAGCCACGCCAATCTCGAAACCGCGCTTGGTTGGATCGAAACCGCGCGGCCGGAGCGGGCGGTGCTCACGAACATGCATGTCGATCTGGACTACGACCAGCTCGAGGCGGAGACGCCGGCGCATGTGACCCCCGCCTATGACAACATGGTCTTGACGCTGCCGGCCGATTGAGCGGGCGCCGACGCGCGGACGCGAGCGGCCACGGGCGGGAGAGCCGGACGGGCCGCGGGCGCGCCGGAAGTCGGCCTCGCGTCAGACCAGCACCGGGCCTTTCGGCGTGGAGAGGCCGACCGAGATCCCGGGCGGACCGTCCTCGACGGCGAGCGCGACGCCCGGCATGTCGGCGCCGACCGCGCGAAGACGCTGCAGGATCGCGCTCCGATCGGGGCAGCGCAGGGTGAGGCCGGTCAGCTCGAGGCCCGCGTCGCGCATTTGGTCCCGCGGGGCGGCGCGGCCGAGGCTCTCGGGCCATTCGATCAGGGTCGGGAGGACGCCTCCCTCGGGCGGCGCGCCGTCGGCGGGCACGGTCATGCGCCAGGAGAGGTCGCCGCGGGTCACGGTCAAGATCTCGCCCGGCGCCCAGTCGGCTTCGCGCGCCGCGGCCGCGGCGGCGTCCAGATCGGCGACCGCCACCACCCAGGTGAGCGGCTGAGGACCGGTCGCGAGGCGGGCGCGGGTCTCCGGCGCGTCGAGCCCGTACCAGCGGGGCCGCGCCGGGGCGGGCGCGCTCGGGTCGACGGCGATGATCTCGAGATAGCCGACCGGAAGCCGCGCCAAACGGTTGTGCGTGCTCATGAGCGGATGCGCGCCGCCGGGGGCGATGTCCGCGCCGAGGACGCGCTCCGCCCAGGCGGCGCCCGCGTCGAGCGTCTCGGCGCCGATCACCAGATGATCGAATTGGGCTTGGATCTCCACCGGCATCGGCTTCTCCCTCATTTTCCTTCGTCGCTGGCTAAGGCTTTCCGACGCTCGCCGCCAGAGGGCCGCGACGTCGGCGCGCTGGTGAGAAACGCTCCGGCGCGCTTTAGGTGCCCCGATGCTGAACATTCTCTCGATCGTCGCGCCGGTGTTTCTTTTGATCGGCGCGGGCTACGCGGCGACGCGGGCGGGGCGGTTCCCGGATGCGGGGATCGACGGGCTGATCGCCTTCGTGGTGCGGTTCGCGACGCCGAGCCTGCTGTTTCTCAGCATGTACCGGGTCGATCTCGGCGCGGCGTTCCAGCCGCTGATGCTGGTGAGCTTCTACGCCGGCGCCTTCGCCTGCTTCTTCATCGGGCGCGCGGTCGCGCTCCGGCTCGGACGGCGGCCGGGCGAGGCGGTCTCGCTCGGCTTCGCGGCGCTGTTCTCGAACACGGTGCTGGTCGGCCTGCCGATCATGTTCCGGGCCTATGGCGAGGAGGCCACCCAGCCCGCCTTCGCGATCATCGCGCTCCACGCGCCGTCGCTCTACACCTTCGGCATGGTGATGATGGAGATGTCGCGCCAGGGCGGCGAGGGCGCGGTGGCGGCCTTGAAGCGGGCGGGGCGCAGCGTCTCGAGCAACGCGCTGATGATCGGCATCTTTCTGGGGTTGCTGGCCAACCTCACCGGCCTGCCGCTGCCGGGGCCGGTCGAGGACACGCTGGAGATGCTGGCCTCGGCGACCCTGCCGGCGGCGCTGTTCGCGCTCGGCGCCGCGCTCACGCGCTACAAGCTGCAGGCGGAGATCGGGTGGGCCGCCGGCTTGTCCGCGCTCGGGCTGATCGTGCACCCGTTGATCGCCTGGATCCTGTCGGACCTCGTGTTCGGGCTGGAGCGGGAATTCGTGAACGCGGCCGTGGTGATCGCGGCGATGCCGGCGGGTCTCAACGTCTATGTGTTCGCGACGCTATACAAACGCGCCGAGCCCGCGGCGGCGGGCGTGGTGCTGATGTCGACCGCGCTCTCGGTGATCACCATCAGCGTGTGGCTGGCGGTTCTCGGTTGAGCGTCGCGGGGCGGATCACGCCGCTTCGGCCGGCCGAAGCCGCTCATAGGCCTCGAGCGCCTCGATCGCCGGGGCGAAGGGCTCGGCATAGTTTCGCCAGCGGCCGATCGAGCGGGTGTGGATCGCCTCGCGCGCCTGAAACACGCTCGCCGTCTGGACCGAGCCGCCCCGCCCCTGCTCCGCCAGCAGATCGTCGCGCCAGTCGAGACCGAGGCCGCCGGCGATCGATCTGAGCGCCGCGCCCGGCTCTCGCACCAGATCCTCGTAGGCGACCGGCGTCACCTGCTCGCCGAGCAGTTCGCGCCAGAAGCGCCGGGTCTCGAGATAGACGGGCAGCATATGGGCCATGCGCTCGGGCCGGCGCGCATAGCCGTGGCCGCTCTCGAAATTGGCCTGGAAGCAGGACAGCGCGACGTCGCGCGGGTCGCGGTCCGCCCAGATCACCGTCGCGTTCGGGAACAGGAGCCGGATCAGGCCGAGATGGACGTAGTTGCCCGGCATCTTGTCGACCCAGACCGAACCCTCCGGCCGGTCGCCGCCGGCGATCGCGACGTCGAGATAGTTCTGCGCGAGCTCCTTGCTGTCGCACTCGCTCAGGAACGCCAGATGCGCATAGGCCAGAGAAGCCGACGGCAGGCGTCCGGCGTTGGCGGCCCGCTGGTGGACGTAGCGATTGATCCGCTTGATCGCCTCGCTCTCGCCGAGGCCGGACACGTCGCGATGCGAAGCCAGAAGCTGTTCGAGCAGCGTGGTGCCCGAGCGCGGCATCCCGATGATGAAGACCATGCGCGCATCGTCGAGCCCGTGCCCCCGCCGGGTCGCAAAGAACTCCGGCGTGAACACCGCTCGCGCCTCGGCCAGCATGCGGTCGGCGATGTCGGGATCATAGCCCGGGTCGCCGATCGCGTTCGCCGCGAGAAAGGCGTCATAGGCGCCGGCGTGGTCGCCCTGGCGGTCGCGAATGCGGCCAAGCTCGCCCAGCAGCACCTTGCGCGACAGCTCGGACGTGCGCGCGTCGGCGAGCAGCGCCTCGATGTTCGGGGCGAGGCGCGCGCCCTCCTCCGGGTCGAGACCGATGATCGTCTGATAGGCGATCGGCTCGCGCGGGTTCAGCGCCATCAGCCGGCGCGCGGTCTGGGCCGCCTCCTTCTTGCGGCCCGCCACGGTCTCGATCCGGGCGAGGACCGCCAGCGCGTCGGCGTCCTTGCGGTTGCGGCGAAGCTGGCGCTCGATCACGCGGCGGGCGCCGTCGGCGTCGGCGAAATAGGTGAGCAGCAGCAGCGCGTAGTGGCGCGACATCACCGCGTGGCTCGGTGAGCTCTTGTTCAGTTTCTGGAGGAGCGCTTCCGCCGTCGCCCGCGCGCGCAGGGTCTCGCCGCTCTCGGCGATCTTGTTGATGGCGGCGATCGCGGCGATGTGGTCGGCCATCTGGGCCCCCCGTCTTGGTTCTTAAGTTCTGAACGGGTCCCAGGGTAGGCGACGCGCGCTTTACCGAGGGTTGAGGCGGGGGGCTTTTTCCCGGCGCGCAGGGCGTCACGCCGCGGTGGCGGTCGCGGGCGCTTCGAGCGCCTCGATCACCGGGGCGAGATGCGCCGCGTAAGCGCGCCAGCGCGCGACCGAGCGGGCGTGGATGGGCTGGCGCACCTGGAACTTGCTGGCCGTCACCGCGTGCCCGCCGCTCCGTTCCGGGGACAGGCAGACGGGATCCCAGTCGAGGCCGAGACCCTCGACGATCGGGCGTAGGATCGTCTGCGGATCTTCGGCCAGCGCCTCGTAGCGGACCGGGCGGAGCCAGTCGCCAAGCACCGCGCGCCAGAAACGCCGCTCCTCCCGATGCTGGGGCAGGTAATGGGCGAGGCGCTCGACGCGGCGGGCGAAGCCGTGCCCGGCGGCGAAGCTCGCCTGATGGCAGGACAGCGCGACGTCGCGCAGATCGCGCTCCATCAGCAGGACGGTCGCACGCGGGAACAGGAGGCGGATCAGGCCGAGATGGCGGAAGTTGCCGGGCATCTTGTCGATCCAGACGCAGGCCTCGGTCGACCCGCCGGTCGCGCGGACCGAGGCGAGATAGCGCTCCGCCAGAACCCGGCTGTCGCTCTCGGTGAGATGCGCGAGGCTCGCATAGCCCAGCGTATCGTCGCGCGCCGCGCCGTGGCCGGCGCGCGCGGCGGCCCGCCGGACCAGGGCGGCGCACTGATCGATCTCGGGCCGTTCGCCGAGCCCGTCGATCTCAGGATGAGCGGCGAGCGCGCGCTCGAGGAGCGTGGTCCCGGAGCGGGGCGGGCCGACGATGAACAGCATGCGCGCATCCGCGAGCCCATGGCGCGCCCGCGCGGCGAAGAAGTCGGGCGTGAAGACGCGGCGCGCCTCCGCCAGCGCCGCCTCCTCGGCCTTCGGATCGTATCCCGGGTCGGCGATGGCGTTCGCGGCGACGAAGGCGGCGTGGGCCTGGTCGTGCGCGCCGCCGCGGTCGTGGATCCGGCCGAGCAGGCTCCAGAGCAGCCGGCGCTCATGCTCCGGCGTGGCGGGCTCGGCCAGCAGCGCTTCGATCTGAGGCGCGCGGGCGGGACCGGCGGCGGGATCGGCGCCGATCAGCGTGTGGAGCGCGTTCACGGAGCGAGGGTTCAGGCGCAGCGCCGCCTCGGCCGCCTCCGCCGCGGCGCGGGATCGACCGGCGGTGGCTTCGATCATGCCGAGCACGGTCCAGGAGGCCCAGTCGTCGGGCGCGCCATCGAGACGCTCCTGGATCACCGCGCGGGCGGCGGCGGGATCGCCGAAATCCGTGATCAACAGAAGCGCAAGACGCCGGGTGGCGGCGACGTGGAGCGGGTCGCCGGCGGGTCGATCGCGCCGGGCTTGCTTGGCGAGCGCCCGGGCGCGGATCGGGTCGCGCGCGGCGATGGCGGCCTCGATCGCGGCGTATTCTGGGGGCGTTCGCATCGGGCGCTCTGCGGGCTGCGGCGGAATGATGCGACGCAGCCTGCCAGCTCATGCTTAACTGAGGGTTCGCCGGGCCGCCGGCCCGGCCCCTGCCGGGCGCCCGACTACTCGGCGGCGATCTTGAAGCCGCCCTGGTCGGTCGGACCGGTCTCGGGCGCGTTCGGACCCTCGTAGCGCAGAAGGAGGGCGGCGCGGCGCTCCGCAGCGGCGGCGGCGTTGCGCTCCTTCACATGTCCGAAGCCCCGGATGGTCTCCGGCAGGCGCGCGATCTCCACCGCCAGGCCGAGCTTCTCCCGCGTGAGGCCGGCGCAGAGGGTGTCGAGATCCTTCTCGAAGCGCTCGATCAGCGCGCGCTCCATGCGGCGCTCCGCGGTCCAGCCGAACGGGTCGAAGCGGGTTCCGCGCAAGCGCTTGCCGTGGCGGAGAGCCTTGAAAACCGACAGCATCCAGCCGCCGAAGCGGATCTTGCGCGGCTTGCCGTCCGAGCCCTTCGGCGCGATCAGCGGAGGGGCGAGGTGAAACTCGATCCCCTTCACATCGGTGAAGCCCTCGGCGACGGCGCGCTCGAGCGACTCGGCGTGGAGCCGCGCGACCTCGTACTCGTCCTTGTAGGACATCAGCTTGAACAGCGACTTGGCCGCAGCCGTGGCGAGCGCGTCGGCGTTCGGATCGATCGCCTGCTCGGCGCGGCGGACGGCGGCGACGCGGTCGCGGAAGCGGCCGGCCCAGGAGGCGTCCTGATAGCCGATCAGGAATTCGGCGCGCCGGTCGATAAGCCGGTCGAGGGTCTCGGGCTCGGGCTTCGGATCGTCGGCGAGCGCGGCCACGGCGGCCGGATCTTGGGCGGCCCAGCGGCCGATCTCGAAGGCGGCGAGGTTGCCCTTCACGCCCGCCCCGTTCAGCTCGATCGCCTTGCGCAGCGCCGCGCCGGAGAGCGGCACCAGCCCCGCCTGCCAGGCGGCGCCCAGCATCAGAACATTGGCGTAGATCGCGTCGCCCAGCAGCTTTTCGGCCAGGCGCGTCGCATTGAAGAATTGGGCAGAGCGGGCGCGGGCCTCGATCGCCTTTTTCAGCCGCGCGACCGGCAGCGAGAACTCCGTGTCGCGGGTGAACTCGCCGGTGACGATCTCGAAATCATTGGAGACCACGCCAGTGCGCGCCGGCGCCATCACGCGGAGCGCCTTGTCGCCGCCCGCGACGACCAGATCGCCGCCGATCACCGCGTCGGCCGTCCCGGCCTCGACCCGGATGGCGGAGACGTCCGCCGGGCGCGCGGCGAGCTTCACGTGGATGTGGACCGCGCCGCCCTTCTGGGCGAGGCCGGCCATCTCCATCACGCCCGAGCCCTTGCCCTCGAGATGCGCCGCCATGCCGAGAAGCGCGCCCACGGTCACGACGCCGGTGCCGCCGACGCCGGTGACGAGCAGATTCCAAGTCTTCGCGCCGTCCGCGCCGATCGTGGGCGCTCTCGGATCGGGCAGATCGGGGACGGAGAAGCCTTCGGCCGCCTGCTTGCGCACCGCCGCGCCTTTCAGGGTCACGAAGCTCGGGCAGAAACCGTCAATGCAGGACAGGTCCTTGTTGCAGGTCGATTGGTCGATCTGGCGCTTGCGGCCGAACGCGGTCTCCTTCGGGATGATCGAGACGCAGTTCGACTTCTCGCCGCAGTCGCCGCAGCCCTCGCAGACGTCCGGATTGATGAAGACGCGCTTCGGCAGATCCGGGAACTGGCCGCGCTTGCGCCGGCGGCGTTTCTCCGCCGCGCAGGTCTGCACGTAGAGGAGCGCCGACACGCCCTCGACCTTGCGCAGCTCCTTTTGCGCGGCGTCGAGATCGGCGCGGTCGCGCACCGAGACCAGGGCTGGGAACTTGCCGCGGTCGATCTCCTCCTTGGGGTCGACCACCGCGATCAGCTTGTTCACGCCGGCGGCGAGCAGCTCCTCGGCGACGCGGTAGGGCGTCAGATGGCCGTCGTTCGGCTGGCCGCCCGTCATCGCCACCGCATCGTTGTAAAGGAGCTTGTAGGTGATGGTGGCGCCCGCCGCGACCGCGGCGCGGATCGCCATCAGGCCGGAATGGTTGTAGGTGCCGTCGCCGATGTTCTGGAAGATGTGCTTCTCTTTCGAGAAGCGGCTCTCGCCGATCCACTGGGCGCCCTCGCCGCCCATATGGGTGAAGCCCACGGTCTCGCGGTCCATCCACTGCACCATGTAGTGGCAGCCGATGCCGGCGGCGGCGCGAGAGCCGTCCGGCACTTTGGTCGAGCTGTTGTGCGGGCAGCCGGAGCAGAAATAGGGGATGCGCTCGGCGATCTTCGGCGCATCCTGCTCTCGGCGCTGGGCGCGGACGCGGTCGCGGGCGGCGGCGATGTGGGTCTGGTCCGGGCTCTTCTCGAGGATGGCGTCTGCGATCGCTTCGGCGATCTCGAGCGGGTTCAGGTCCATCTTGGGCGAGAACAGCGGCGCGCCGTCGCGCGTGCGCTTGCCGACGATCTCCGGCCGGTCCGGCAGCGCGTAGAGCGCCTCCTTGGCCTGGGTCTCGATGAAGGCGCGCTTCTCCTCCACCACGATCATCCGCTCGAGCCCGTCGGCGAAATCGCGGAGGCCCTCGGCGTCGAGCGGCCAGGCGAGGCCGATCTTGTACACCGAAAGCCCGAGGCGCTCGGCCTCGACCGCGTCGATCCCGAGCAGGTCCAGCGCGGCGACCACGTCGAGCCAGCTCTTGCCGGAGGAGACGATCCCGATGCGCGCGCCCGCGCGGCCGATGCGGCGCTGGTCGAGCCCGTTGGCGCGGGCGAAGGGGGCGATCGCGGGCAGGCGCCAGTCCTGAAGCCGCGCTTCCTGTTGGTGCGGGGTCTCGCCGAGGATGATGTTCATGCCTTCGGGCGGCGTGGGGATGTCGGGCAGGACGAGGGAGACGCGGTCGAGCGATCCGTCGACCACCGTCGTCGCCTCGACGGTGTCCTTCAGGCATTTGACGCCGACCCAGCAGCCGGTGAAGCGCGACAGGCCCCAGCCGATCAGGCCGTAGTCGAGGATTTCCTGGGGGCCGGCGGGGTGCAGCACCGGGATATGGGCGTCCATCAGAGTGACGTCGGTCTGGTGGCAGGAGGTCGAGCTTTCGCAGGTGTGGTCGTCGCCCATCGCGACCAGCACGCCGCCCTTAGGACCGACCCCGGCCAGATTGCCGTGCCGGAACACGTCGCCGCTGCGGTCGAGGCCGGGACCCTTGCCGTACCAGAGGGAGAACACGCCCTCATGCGTCCCCTGACCGCGCAAATGGGCCTGCTGCGCGCCCCAGATCATGGTGGCGGCGAGATCTTCGTTCAACGCGGGCTCGAAGCGGATATCGGCCGCCTCGAGCGTCTTCTTGGCCTTCCAGGCCGCGAGATCGACGCCGCCGAGCGGAGAGCCGCGATAACCGGTCACGTAGCCGGTCGTCGACGAGCCGGCGGCCAGGTCGCGGGCCTTCTGCATCAGCGGCAGGCGGATCATCGCCTGCACGCCGGACACAAGGACCGTTCGCTTCGAGACGTCGTAACGGTCGGACAGCGCGACAGGCCTTAGGCCGCCGTCATGCGCCTCGTCCGTCTCCGCTGTCGGGATAAGCTCGGAGCCGTCCATAGTTTCGCCTCCCCGCGACAAGCGCGCGTTCAAGGGCGTCCCCACCCAGGAACCTTCGCCGATATAAGGTAAGCCAAGCTGACCTATTCGGCAAGCGATTCGCGCCATCCGGCATGAGCGGAGAACGGCGCACTCGGAAACCTAACGTCTCCAGGGCGATTTCGGATCCCGAAGACCCTCAACCACAAAGACCCTGAACCATTCAGCACGCGCCCGCGTTTCCAAAGCGTTGTCGAACAGGCCAGCCCTTCCACGAGAGAGGCTGGATCGGCCCGATCTCGGAAGGCCCCGATATGAGCATGTTTCGCACCCTCTCCCGCCGGGCGCTGATCGGCGTCGCCGGCCTCGGCGCCGCGGGCGCGGCGCTCACCGGCTTTTCGCGGTCGCGCGGCCAGGAGGCGGCGGAGCGGGCGGAGGCCGCCTATCCGCCGATCGGGCGGTTCGTGAGCGTGGACGGCGTCAAGATCCATCTGGTCGATACGGGGCCGACCGACGCCTCGGCGCCAAACGCGCCGGCCATTGTCCTGATCCACGGCGCGAGCGGCAATCTGCGCGACTTCACCTTCGACTTCGTAAAGCGGCTGACGCCGCGCCTCCGCGTGATCGCGATCGACCGGCCGGGCTTCGGCCATTCGGAACGCGGGCCCGGCCAGACCGCGACCGAGCCGGCGCACCATCCCGCCGCCCAGGCGCGGCTGATGCGCGAGGCGGTCAAAGCGATCGGGGTCGCGCGCGCCGTCCTGGTCGGGCATTCGCTCGGCGGCGCATCCGCGCTCGCCTGGCTGATCGACGCGCCCGAGAGCGTGATCGGCCTGGTGGATCTGGCTGGGGTCTCGCATCCCTGGCCGGGGTCGGCGGGGCTGGTCTACGATCTCGGCGTCAGCGTCCTGGGCGGGCTGACGGCCGATCTCATCGCGGGGCTCGTGTCCGAGGAGCAGGCGATCGCCGGGGTGAATTCGATCTTTCGCCCGCAGGCGGCGCCGGAGGGCTACGCCGAGTATGTGGGCGTCGCGCTGGCGCTCCGGCCGTCGACGGTCCGGTACAACAACCGCGATATCGGGCTGTTGAAGCCGCTGCTCGAGACCCAGCGGCTCGCCTATCCCGAGATCGCCGCGCCGATCGAGATCCTGCACGGCGAGGCCGATACGATCGTGAAGGTCTCAGTCCATGGGGAGCGGCTTGCGCGCGAGGCGCCGACGGCTGAGCTCACCGTGCTGCCCGGGGTCGGCCATATGCCGCATCACGCAGCGCCCGAGGCTTGCCTCGCGGCGATCGAGCGGGTGCTCGCCCGCGCCGGCTGAACCGCGCGCGCTCTCCTCGACGGTCATGCGTGCGCATTCCGCCAGCGGGAACCCGAATTGCGCGTGGGCGGTCGCGCCGCCTTGCTTTCGCCCGCTCTAAGGCGCACCGCCAGGGGTGAACGAGGTGGAGATCCGCAGCATTGACAGGCGTTGATTCGAAGCGCGGGCGCGGCGCGTCCGGCGCAGCGGGCGGACCGGAAGGGTCGGGCTGGTGGCGCGCTGCGCTCGGCTGGGCGCGCCGGCGACTGGGACTGGAGGCGAC
>JBCBRF010000064.1:0-18964 GCA_039819865.1 Pseudomonadota bacterium
CCGCCGCGTGGACGCCGCCGCGCTCCAATGCTAACCGCTCCTCCGTTGAGCCGCCGGGGCCTGGAGGGCCGCTTTGATCGCATCGATCGCGCATAAGTTCGTGCTTCTGGCCCACCCGAAGACCGGCTCGACCTCGCTCGAGATGGCCTTCGCGCCCTACTGCGACATGCATCTCAAGAACGACCTGAAGCATCTCGGCTACCGCCGGATGAAGCGGATCTTCGGCGATTTCTTCGACGCTGCGGGCTGCGAGATCCACGCGGTCGCGCGCGACCCGATCGATCTCGCCGTCAGCTGGTACCGCTATCGCAGCCGCCCGGCGCTCGCGCGCCGCAGCATCCTGCCCTGGCGCAAGCCCGAACCGCAGCCCCGCTATGTCGGCGATATGAGCTTTATGACCTTCGTCGAGACGGAGCACGCCGCGAAGAAAGAGCACGGCATGCGCTTCTTCCTCACCGCCGATGGAGAGATCGCGCCCATCAAGGTCTGGCGCTACGAGCACCTGCCGCGTCTGCACGCCCATCTGTGCGACGCGACGGGCCGCTCGGTGCGCATGCTGACGAAAAACGCCTCGCCTGAGATCGCGGTGGAGGTCGACCGCGACGCGCTGATGCGCCTGCCGTTCTTCCAGCGCTCCTACGAGATCTACGAGCGCCTGCCGTTCGTGGAGCCCGCGACTCAGCCCGCGAGCTGAGGATAGCGCGCCAGGATCTCGTCGGCGTTCTGCAGCAGCTTCTTCACGCCGCGCGCGGCCTGCCGGATGCGCTGTTCGTTCTCGACCAGTCCGATCCGCACGAAGCCTTCGCCATACTCGCCGAAGCCGACGCCCGGGCTGACCGCCACCTCGGCGTCGGTCAGGAGCACCTTGGCGAACTCCATCGATCCGAGCGCCTTGAAGGGCTCGGGGATCGGCGCCCAGGCGAACATCGTGGCGGGCGGCGAGGGGATCTCCCATCCCGCGCGCGTCATCGCGTCGACCAGCGCGTCGCGCCGCCCGCGATAGACCGCCCGGATCTCGTCGACGCAGTCTTGCGGCCCGTTGAGCGCCGCGGTCGCCGCCACCTGCACCGGGGTGAACGCGCCGTAGTCGAGATAGCTCTTGATCCGCGTCAGCGCCGCGATCAGCGGCTTGCTTCCAACCGCGAACCCCATCCGCCAGCCCGGCATGGAGTAGGTCTTCGACAGCGAGGTGAACTCGACCGCGATGTCCTTCGCCCCCTCGACCTCCAGGATCGACGGCGGCGGGTTGTCATCGAAATAGATCTCCGCATAGGCGAGATCGGAGAGCAGGAAGATCCCGTGGCGCTTCGCGAACGCCACCACGGCGCGGTAGAAGTCCAGATCGCACACCTGCGCCGTCGGGTTCGACGGGAAGTTGAGGATGATCGCAATCGGCGTCGGGACCGAGTGCTTCACCGCCCGATCGAGCGCGCGCAGATACGCCTCCGGATCGAACCGGCCATCCTCCCCGAGCGCCGGGATGTGCCGGAGCGCGCCGCCGGCGATCATGAAGCCGTAGGGATGGATCGGATAGGACGGGTTCGGCGCCAGCACGACGTCGCCGGGCGCCGTGATCGCCATCGCGAGGTTGGCGAGCCCCTCCTTCGAGCCGAGCGTCGCGATCACCTCGGTCTCCGGGTCGAGACCGACCCCGAAGCGACGCTCATAATAAGCCGCCTGCGCCCGCCGCAAGCCGCCGACCCCCCGCGAGGTCGAATAGCGGTGGGTGCGCGGCCGCTGAACGGTCTCGATCATCTTCTCGACGATGTGGCTGGGCGTATCCATGTCCGGATTGCCCATGCCGAAATCGATCACGTCCCGCCCCTCGGCGCGGAACTGCGCCTTCAGCCGGTTGACCTCCGCGAACACATAGGGCGGCAAGCGTCGGATCCGGTGAAACATGTTCGGATCGGCGATCGGCGCGTCGCCGTCGGCGCTCTGCGTGGAGACCGGAGCGCTGGCCAGAGTCTCATCGGCGACGCTGTCGTCCGGCAGGACCGAATGGAGAGGCGACGAGGACAAAGGGGGAGGCGTCATGGGCGTCTGGCTCTGGCTAGGGAGGGTTCGAAGAACGAAGCCTGGGCCGCGACGCGCGCCCGGGCGGGGGCGGCGCCGTCGCCGAACGACGCCGTATGGGATTCAGCCGTCGGTGGCGGCGGCGCGCGCCTCGGCGCGCACGCGGGCGGCTTCGCGCTCGAGATCGCTCTGCAGCACCGGATCGGCCCGCATTTCCGCGTCCGCCGCGCGCAGCGCTTCCGCCTCGGAGCTGAGGCCCTGCTCGATCGCGGTCCCGCGCTGGATGCTCTCGCGCGTTCCGTCCGGCCCCTGTTCGGGCGCGCGGCTCGGCGCGTCGACCAGCTTCGGCCAAGGCTTATCGGCGACGCCGGGCGATTCTGGCAGATCGGGGATGTCGATCAGCTTCACCTCGTCTGCGGCGCACCCCGCCAGCGCCGCCGCTGCGATCCATGCGGCGATCCAGCCCGCACGATGGCGGGATGAACCACGGCTCCCGCCGCTTCGGTGACCTTGGCTCCACATGCCGCGCTCCACGCTGACGCCGCGCCCGGTTCGATCCGACGCAAATCGGTGCGAAGCATACTTCGCGAAACGATCAAACGCCAATGCGCTTCCTTTGCGAAATTGGTTCGAAAGCGTTACTTAACCATCGAGGTTCTGCGGGAGACGGCGCAGGGTTGGGATCGCAGCCGATCAACTGGGGGCTGCGCAGCGCCATCTCGGGGCGGCGCGCGCCGACGCCGCTCTCATTCGCTGGGGCCAAAAGGACATCTCGGAGGAATTTGCATGTCGACCGCCGCCGCTGATCTGCCCACGCCGCCGCAGCTTTCGCCCGACGAGATCGGCGCGTTCGCCGCGAACATGGGCAAGGTGATGGAGCGCTCTCAAGCGGTCTGGACCAAGATCCTCGAACAGCAGGCGGCCGATCAGAAGCCGATGCATTTCGATCCGTTCAACACCATGGACGCCTTCGGCGAGCTCTGGAAATCCATGCTGGCGGATCCCAACAGCAGCGCCGAGCGCGCGCTCGAGTTCTGGAAAGACCAGGCGGAGATCTGGCGCCGCGCCTCGCTGAAGGCGGCGGGCCAGGAGGTCGAGCCGATCGCCGCCCCGTCGCGCGGCGACAAGCGCTTCGCGGATCCGGAATGGTCTCAGAACGTCGTCTTCGACACGCTGAAGCAGTCCTACCTGCTCACCTCCGCCTATCTGCAGGAGGCCGCGCATCACGCCGGCGATCTGGAGGAGCGCGACCGCCGCAAGGTCGAGTTTTTCACCCGCCAATATGTCGAGGCGATGAGCCCGACCAACTTCTTCGCCCTGAACCCCGAGGCGCTCCGCGTCACCTTCGAGGAAAAGGGCGAGAACCTGGTCCGCGGCCTCGACCACGTGCTCGAGGATCTCGAGCGCGGCAAGGGCAAGCTGCAGATCCGCCAGACCGACCTGGAGAAGTTCAAGGTCGGCGAGGACATGGCGATCACGCCCGGCAAGGTGATCTACCGCAATGACGTGATGGAGTTGATCCAGTACAGCCCGACGACCGAGAAGGTCGAGGCGCGCCCGGTGCTGATCTGCCCGCCCTGGATCAACAAATACTACATCCTGGATCTGAACCCGAAGAAGTCGCTGGTGAAGTGGCTGGTCGATCAGGGCCACACCGTCTTCATGATTTCCTGGGTGAACCCGGACGGCCGTCACGCCGACAAGGAGTTCGTCGACTACATCGCGGAAGGCCTGTTCGAAGGCGTCGCCCACGCCCTGCTCGAGAGCGAGGCCGATGATCTGCACCTCGCGTCCTACTGCATCGGCGGCACCATGACCGCCACTGCGCTCGCCTATCTGGGGAAGCAGCCGGAGCACCCGCTCCACGGCCGGATCGCGAGCTGCACCTTCTTCACAGCCCAGTTCGAGTTCTCGAACGCCGGCGAGCTTCAGCTCTTTGTCGACGACCAGCAGTTGGCGGTTCTCGACGAAGAGATGTCGGACGGCGTGCTCGGCGCCGACAAGATGGCGGCGGCCTTCAACATGCTGCGCTCCTCGGATCTGATCTGGAGCTTCGTAATCAACAACTACATGCTCGGCCGAGAGCCGTTCCCCTTCGATCTGCTCTACTGGAACTCCGACAGCACCAACATGCCGGGGCGAGTCCACCGCTATTATCTCGAGAATTACTACCGCGACGACAAGCTGGCGCTCGGCGAACTGCGCCTGGGCGACGTGATGCTCGATCTCGCGAAGGTCGACGTGCCGACCTACCATGTCTGCACCAAGGAGGATCACATCGCCCCGCCAGAGAGCGTCTATCGCGGGGTGAAGCTGATGGGCGGCGACAAGCGCTTGGTCATGGCGGGCTCGGGCCACATCGCCGGCGTCGTGAACCCGCCCGAGGGCGGCAAGTACCAGTTCTGGCGCCGCGCCGACGACGCGCTGCCCGAGAATGTCGAGGCCTGGCGCGATGGCGCGGTGGAGACCGCGGGCTCTTGGTGGGGCGACTGGGACGGCTGGCTGAAGGCGAACAGCGGCGGTGAGAGGGTCGCCGGTCGCAAGCCCGGCCGCCGCCATAACGCCATTTCCGACGCTCCGGGCGATTTCGTGCGCCGCCGCTACGACGCGCCGCCCGAAGAGAGCGCGGCGGAGTAACCGCCGCGACCGGGCGGCCAACAGGCGGTTTCCCCCAATGCGGATCATTCTCCTCGGCACAGGCTGCCCGGCGGTCCACCCCGAGCGCGGCGGCGCGGCTCAGCTCGTCGCCGGTCGCGACGCCGCGGCCCTCGTCGATGTCGGCTCGGGCGCGACCCAGGCGCTCGTCGCCGCCGGCCTTCCCGGCGCGCGGCTCGACGCGCTGTTCGTGACCCATCTGCACAGCGATCATCTGGTGGATCTCTACCAGCTGATCGTCTCGAGCTGGCATCAGGGCCGCGACCGTCCTTGGCGGATCTTCGGACCCGAGGGGCTCCGCGCCTTCGTCGACGCCACGATGGCCGTCTGGGCCGAGGAGCGCGCTCAGCGGATCGCCTTCGAACGCCGGCCCTCGATCGTCGGGCTCGAGGTCGAGGTGATCGAGATCGGGCCGGGAGAGCGCGTCCCGCTCGGCGACCTCGTCTTCACCGCCGTCGAGGTCGACCACCAGCCCGTCGCGCCCGCCTTCGGCTTCATCGTGGAGGACGGCGCGCGGAAGGCCGTCCTCTCCGGCGACACTCGGGCTTGCGCCGCTCTGATCGAGGCCGGCCGCGGCGCCGATCTGCTGGTCCACGAGGTCTTCCTGCACCGGGAGATGACGCCGCTCCCGGGCGTCCGCGACGCCGACACCATCGCCGCGGTCGCCTCTTATCACACCCTGTCCTCGGAGGTCGGCCAGGTGGCTCGCGACATGGGCGCCGCCGCCCTGGCGCTCACCCATTTCGTGCCGCCCGCTTTCGACCGGGGCGCCCTGCTCGCCGAGGTCGCCGAGAGCTATCCGGGCCCGATCTTCGTCGGCGAGGACGGCATGGCCTTCGACCTCGCGACGGGCGAGATCCGCTGGCGCGGGTTGGAGGCGCGGGCCTTCGGCTTCAGCGGCGGCGGAGGCCGCGCCTGATGTGCGGACGCTTCGCCCTCACCGTGCCGCTGACCGCGGTGATCGAATGGTTCGGCGCCTGCGCGGCCATGGGCCAGGACAACGCGCTGAAGGACCTCGACCGCCCCCGTCACAACATCCGTCCGACCGAGACGATCTGGATGATCCGCCGAGCCGAGGGCCAGAGTGAGGGCCAGCGTGAGTCTGAGGCTGGCGGCGCGGGCGAGAATGGCGGCGCGGGCGGCCGCGAGATCGCCGCCGTGCGCTGGGGCTTCTTGCCGGTCTGGTACAAGAAACCGAACGACGGCCCGCTGCTGATCAACGCCCGCGGCGAGACGGTCGCCGAGAAGCCCGCCTTTCGCGAGGCTTGCCGCGAGACCCGCTGCCTTATCCCGGCCGACGGCTTCTATGAATGGAAGGCCTCCGCAGGACCGGGCAAAGCGCCCTACTGGATCCATCCGGGCGCCGGCGACCGCGTCGCCTTCGCCGGGGTCTGGCGCCGCTGGACCGGACCGGACGGCGCCGAGCTCGACACCGTCGCCATCGTCACCTGCGCCGCCGAGGGCCCCTTGGCCGATCTCCATCACCGCCTGCCGGTGCGGATCGCCGAGCCGGATTTCGGACTTTGGCTCGGCGAGGAGGGCGGCGGCGCGGCGCGCCTGATGCGCGCGCCCGATCCGGCGTTCTGGGCGTTTCACCCGGTCTCGACCGCCATCAACAGGGGCGGGCGCGCCGCCCCGGACGGCCCCGAATTGCGCGAACCGACCGAAGAGGGCGCGAGCCCGGAGCCGGCCGGACCGACCCAGCAAAGCCTGTTCTAAGGGACGCGTTCGCGCCCTGAACTCATGCCGCTTCGATCGCGCTCTCCGGGAGTTCTTCGACCGCCAGCAAGCGCTCGTCGATCATCGCGGCGAACCGCTCCGCCGGCTGCGCGGCGGAGAACAGCCAGCCCTGCGCCGCGCCCACGCCGAGCCGCCGCAGCGTCGTCGCCTGCGCCCCGGTCTCCACGCCCTCGGCCACGACGGACATCCCGAACTCCCGCGCGATGCTGGTGAGCATCTCCACCATCAGGCGCGAGCGTCTTTCGTCGACCACCCCGTCGATGAAGTACTTGTCGATCTTCAGGCAGTCCGCCTGCAGCGTCTGCATCGCGGCCAACCCGTTATGGCCGGTCCCCGCGTCGTCGATCGCGGTGCGCACGCCGGCCGCCGTGAGCCGCGCCGCCGTCTCCGCCGCCGCGTCCGGCCGCGCGAGCGCCTGGCGCTCCGTCATCTCGAGCGTGATGTTGTGCGTCGAGAGCTTTGCGGCCGCCAGATCGGCGAGCAAGCGATCGACGAAACCCGGCGCGCAGTACTGCTCGGGCGTGACGTTGAAGCTGATCCGCATGTCGGGCCGCGCCGCGAGCGCCGGGCCGAGCGTTGCGCCGGTATGCTGAAGCTGCGCCCGCAGCAGCCGATCCGACCGCCCGGAGCGCTCGATGATCGGTATGAACTCCGCCGGCGAAACGCGCGAGCCATCGGGCAGGATCCAGCGCGCCAGCGCCTCCCCCCCGATGAGGCGGCCGGTCTCCAGATCGACGATCGGCTGGAAATAGGGCGTGATCTCGCCCTTCGCGAGCGCCTTGTCGATCGCCTCGGACTTCGGATCGATCCGGCGATGGATCGCCTCGGCGCACAACAAGCTCACGAGCAAACCGACCAAGATGGCGACGGCGATGGTCATCTCCCCGGGTTGCGCGCGCCAGTCCGCCAAGGCGTCCGGCGCGACCCTCAGCTCCGCGGAAATCGGGTAGCGCACCGATTCGGACGTAAACTCCGTCCAGCCCGCTTCATTCGCGGCCCCGCCTGAGGTCAGGGCGAAACGCGCGAACACGTCGCCCCCTTCGATCTTCAGCGCAAGGCCCGCCCGCTCCCGCAGCGCGCCGGGCAGCACGTCGAACAACAGCGCGTCCGCGTCGATCGCCGCGATGATCGAACGCGCGCCCCCGGGGCGCCATTCGACGCCGAGAACGGGGCCGTCGCGGCCCTCGAAGGTCCCCATGCGCAGGTCCGGGTTCGACCCGGTAGGCCAAGCGGAGCGCACGGTTGCGGGCGGCAGAGACGCGCTGAACGCGCCGCCGGCCGAGCAATGGCGCGCACGCACGCCGGGCTCCACAAGGTACATGTCGGCGACATGGCCGACGCCGTATTTGCTGCGCCGAAGCTGCTCGACCGCCTCGGGACCGCAAAGGGCGAGCCCGGCGATAAGCACTTCGGTCTGCGTGAGCACCACGAGATCGAGCGCCCGCTCCGCCCGCTCGAGCGCCTGGCTGGTCATCTCGGAGAGCTGCGCGTGGTTCCACCGGTCGGTCAGGTGCCGATAGAATACCGAACAGCCGACCGACCAGACGATCAGCGCGGCTGCGGCCGCAAAGAGATAAGTCGCGCGAAGGCGATGCATTGCAAGACTCCGGCAGAGGACTTGGAGATCATGCCGGATAAATCTTGTACGTAAGTGAAACCTGCGCCGCCCTTTTTCGTTGGGGACTTCAATAAAGCGCGTGCATAGGTGAGAAATCCCAAATTGGTTTCTCGGGCCGCCCTAGTTCAAGATCTCAAGCGGCGGTTCCGTCATCAGCTCCGCGAAAACCCAGGTGAAGGGGATCGCCGCGGCGACCACGATCAACAGGATCGCAACTGTGATGATGCGGCTGAAGAGCCGCTCAAGATCGAATTCGATCTTGGGGGTCGCGGGCTCGAACCGCGCCATCCGGCGGGCGATGTCGTCGATCACCGTGTCCGAATAGTAGTAAAAATTGTGCTGCATCGAGCCGTTGAACCAGGCCGACGGCAAAAACACGTAGCGCATCTGAGAGATCGCGTTCGCCCTGCGGTCCACCTGGATGTCCGCCGCGAGGTTCCAGGCGAGCTTCTCGCCGCCGAACGCGAACCACTGCCGGCGCAATACCCAGGGTGCGAGCACCGTAACGGGCGTGCTGATCAGCGCGGTGACGACGAGCGTTCCGAAGATGGCGAGCGACGAGAACAACGCCGCGCTCGGCACCTGTTGAGAGACGGTCGCGGCGGAGAGTTTTTCCGGATCGTTGATCTGCAGCCCGACCGCATAGCCGACCTTCCGCATGCCCTCGACGAACCACGCGAACGCCTCTTCGGTCATCGCGGGCGTCGCGTAGCCGTAATTCACCGCCGCCTGATAGGCGAGCATCGGCACCGCGATCAAAAGCAGCAGGATCGCGCCGTAGACCATGATGAAGACCCCGGTCTGAAGGACCCAGGTGATCGCGCTCCAGAAGCGCAGCAGAAGTCCGGCCTCGTCCCCGATCGCGTGGAAACAGACGAACGAGGTCAGCTTCGTTTCCGGCGGGTCGTAGTGGGCGACGATCTCGTTTTGCGTGCGCATCAGCCGCCCGGTGGCGAACCGGCGCAGACGGCTCGGGCAGAACAGCACGAGGAACCAGGCGAGAAACAGCCCGACCAGCACGGTCGCGCCCATATGCATGCGCGGATCGGCGATCTGCGCCGCGATCCAGTCCTGGACGTAGAAAATCCGGGCGAGCATCGCGACGCCGATCAGCGCGAGCGCGCGCAGAAGGAAGGTGATGATCTGCGCCGTCAGCGGCACGTTCTTGCGCTTGAACCGCACGAACGGCGCCCCGAGCGTGAACACGCCGGTCGGCCGAGGATCGTCTTCGCCGAGCTTGTTGAGCGCAAGGCGGCAGACCGTGCCGCCATGGCTGTGCCCGACCAGAAACAGCTCATCATACTCCCCGAGCCCTTCCGCGCGCAGTTTTTCCGCCAGCGCCTCCGCCGCGATCCGACGCGCCTCGTGGCTGTTCTCGCCGCTCCAGAGAAACTCTTCTGTGACGAGATCCGCGTCCTTCGCCTTCATTTTCTCGCTGAGCATGCGCGAGAACGGCGCGTCCGGATCGTCCCAATCTGTCTCGGTGGCGAAGGTGCCGTGCACCAGGATCGCCTTCACTCGACGCATATCCCCGCCTCCCAGTCCGCGTCCGCCGGGCCCTATCCCCGGCCCTGTCGTCTCATCGCCCGATCCCGACCTGCCGGCGATCCGCCCCCTGGCGTCGGCCCGACCCGGCGCCCGAGCGGCCGCAACGGCCGGTCAAGCGTTCATCGTCGGCGACTCACCGGCCGCCCATAAACCGCTCCAGCAGATCGTCCGCGGCCGACCCGTCCCCGTCGGCGTCGAACATCCGGTTGAGCGCGGACAGGTCGAAGCCGCCCTGCTGCGATCCGCCGGCGCCGCCGAAGCTGGCCGCCAGCCCGCCGATCAAGCCGCCGAGCCCGCCGCCCGATCCGCCGCTCGCGCTTTGAGCGTCCCCATCGTCGCCGCCCATCAGCCCGCCGATCATCGCGCTCAGCCCGCTGTCGTTCGACTCGCGGCTTTGCAGCGCGCCGAGCACGGTCGCGGCGAGCGCCGGCAGCATGGATTGCGCTGTGCTTTGCTCAAGTCCGGCGCGGCTCGCCGCATCTTCGGCGACCGCCGCCTGCACGTCCTGCTTCGCGCCGCCGAACAGCATGTCGAACAGCTCTTCGCCCTTGTCCGTCCGCGCCACCGCCGGCTCCGCAAACGCCGCTTCCGCGTCGGTGTCGCGCATCCGCCGCGCGATCTCCCCCGCGCCCTCCGGCGTCGCCGCCTTGCGTTTCAGCCCCGAGGAAAGCGCCGGCAGCAGCGCCCGGGCGACCGCGTCCGCTTGTTCCGGTGCGACGCCGAAGCGATCCGCAAGCGCGCGCGGCCCTTGCCCGCCCTGAGCCGAATTGAGCAGGTCCATCAAGTTCATGTCGTCTTCCCCGTTCGAACGGCGCCCTTGTGGTTTCCCTAGCATGAAGCCGCGGGCGTCGGAACGGCGCGCTCGCGCTCGCATCGCGAGGCGGTGGGCTCATTGTGATTCGACCGCATCTTCGCTTTCTGCGCACCAATGGCGCACAAGCAAACGCTGCGGATCCGCCCTGCGATGCGGCGCGCGAAACGGGCGCTCGGTTGCGCGATGGGGACCGAAGTCATGTCGGACGCTGGAAGCGGCGCATTTTCACACGCCTTGATCGTCGGAGCCGGCCCGGGGCTGTCGGCCTCGATCGCGCGGCTGTTCGTCTCGAAGGGGCTGACCGTCTCGCTCGCGGCCCGGAGCCCGGAGAAGCTCTCCGACCTCGCGAAAACCCTGGGCGCCGAAGCCTATGGCTGCGACGTGGCCGACCGCGGCTCCGTCTCGGCGCTGTTCGAGGCGCTCGACGCCTCCCCCGCCGGCGCGCCGGACGTCGTGATCCACAACCCGAGCGCGCGCGTCCGGGGTCCCTTCGTCGATCTCGACCCGGACGCCGTCGAGCGCGCGGTCGCGACCACCGCGCTCGGCGCCTTCCATGTGGCGCAGGAGGCCGCGCGTCGAATGCTGCCGCCGGGCGAGGGGCCGGGCGAGGGGCCGGGCGAGGAGCCGGGCGAGGGGCGGGGCGAGGGGCGGGGCAGGGGCGCGATCCTGTTCACCGGCGCCTCGGCGAGCGTGAAGGGCTATCCGCAGTCCGCCGCCTTCGCGATGGGCAAGTTCGCCCAGCGCGGCCTCGCCCAGTCGCTCGCGCGCGAACTGCATCCGAGGGGCGTCCATATCGGCCATATCAACATCGACGGAGCGATTCGCAGCGAGGCGCGCGGGCGCGTGGACGCCCCGGGCGAACCGGACCGCTTTCTCGATCCGGACGCGATCGCGCGGACCTATTGGCACATTTTGGAGCAGGATCGCAGCGCCTGGGCTTGGGAAATTGATCTACGTCCTTGGGTCGAGCGTTTTTGAGCCCGAAAATCTCAAGACGCGACCAATTGATGCGCGGTAGGCTGGCGCTGCTATTCCGCGCGGCGATCGGGGGCGAGCTCGGGAAGGCGCCGGCGCGGCGACGCTGCGTCTCCGGTCCACGTGAGTGCGGTTATCGGAAAGGAGGCGCCCCATGATGGCGTCGTTGTTCCTCCATCCCGAGATGATCCTTCCGCTCTGGCGGCGCGCGCTAGTCGGGGCCCGTCAGCCGGCGCGGCTGCCGTTCGACATCGCCGCGATCGATACGCCGACGGGTCGGCGCGCCGTGACCATGACCGAGAAGCGGATCGCGCCGCTGGTCGTCCTCAGCCGGTTCGAGATCGAAGACGGTCGGGCGAAGCCGGACATCCTCCTGGTCCCGCCGATGGCGGGCGGCTTTCCCTTCATCCTTCGCGACGTCGTGGCGTGGCTAGCTCAGCGCGCGCGCGTTCACGTGGTGGAGTGGCTGAACGTGCGCGCCGTGCCGGACGCCGGCCGCTTCGACGTGGACGATCAGATCGAGGCGACCCGAACGGCGCTCCGGCGCATCGGCCGCCCGGCCCATCTCGCGGGCTTCTGCCAGGCGGGTTTCGCCGTGCTCGCCGCCTCGGCTCTGATGGCGACCGAGGATCCGCGTCTGGCGCCGCTGAGCGTGGCGCTCGTCGCCGCCCCGCTCGAGGCGCATCGCGCGCCGTCGGCCTTCACCGAGCGCGTCTTGGCGCGCACCCCCGACATTCTGCAGGGCCGTCGCGGCGGCCGCCGCGATCCCGAGACGGGCGAAGAACTCGGCGTCTATCCGGCGGAGGTCCAACTCGGCGTCGTCATGCAGACCATCGCGGCGCAGAACCCCGAAGATCATGAGTTCTCGCGCCTGATGCTGCGGGACGAGGGCGAGGATCCCTCGGCCGTCTCCTTCCTCGAGATGGCGACCGCCCTTATGGATCTGCCCTGGGAGCATTTCCGAGAAAACCTGGAGCGGCTCTATCTCGAAAACGCGCCGCTCGCCGAGCGCCTCCGCTTCCGCGGAGAGCCCGCTCGGCTGGAGGCGCTTCGAGGCGTCCCGATCCTGACCGTCGAGGGCGCGCGGGACGCCCTGGTCGCGCCCGGCCAGTGCTCGGGCGCGCTCGACGCGATCCCGGCCGGCCCCGGCGTTCGCCGCCAGCGTCTCGTCGTCTCGGCCGCCGGCCATTTCGGGCAGTTCTACGGCGCCCGCTGGCGCAGCGTCGCGGCGCCGGCGCTGTGGGATTTGGTCGAGCACGGCGAAGCGCGCTCCGCCGACGGCAGTGCGAAAGGCGTGCGCCGCGCCTCCGCCTGAGGCCTGATCAGAGCAGACCGTCGAGGAGCAAAGCGCCAAATCCGAGCAGGACGACGAGCGTGATGGCCGCGACCGCCGACAACGCGATTTTCGACCATGAATACGGGCGCTCGCCGATCACTTCCCCGGTCCGTCCGTTGACGACGAACCGGTAGGTCTCGCCACGATAGCGATAGGCCGCGATCCAGATCGGCAGCAGCACGAGTTTGAACGAGACGCCGTGATACCGCGCGTCGAACCTCTCGATCCGCTGGCGGTCTCCGCCGATGTCGAACCGCACGTCGCGCCTGAGCGCCAGCTCCATGACGCCGCGCGCCTCCGCATAGCCGGCTTCGAGATCCACCGTGTAGGTCTCCGCTCGTTTCCCCGCCAGATACTCGGGCGCGTAGGGTTTCAGATCGTGGAGATCCCAACCGCCCCGCGCCCCGGAGAGTTTCTGCGCGAATTGCGCCGGCAAGGAGCGGCTGGCGGCGGTCAGCACATCGTCGAACGCGCGCCGCACCCGGCCCGAGACCGGCCGCCAGCGGATCTTGCGCACGGGGACGGTCCGGCGCACCGCCTTGCCGTCCTGATAAAAGGTCCGGGTCTGGCGCTCCGTATAGGCGTCGCCCCGCCGCCCGCGATAATCGGCCGTAGCGTTCGCATCGAAGGTCCAGAACGGCAGATAGACGCCCGAAAGCCGCTTCGCCTCCCGCGCATAGGCCCCGAGATCGCCGGGCGCGAACCAAAGCCGATCGAGCCACTCCGACAGCGCCCGCCGCGCCGCGTGCTCCGGCGTCGCGAAGGGCAAGACGCCATCGGGCGTGAAGCGCCGCCGGGCATCGGGTTCGAGCGTCAGGGCCCCGGCGCAGAACGGGCAGACCTCCGCCTCGATCCCCGCCTCGAGCGTCGTCGCCGCCCCGCAGCTCTCGCAGCGCGCCGCCCGTGAGACGGCGACGTCATGACGGGCCGCGGCGCCGGAGACCGCCTCGAGATAATCGCGCTCGGCGACCGGCGCGCCGCCCGGCGCGATCGCACGCCGATGCCCGCAATGCCCGCAGGAGAGGGCCAGCGCCTCCGGATCGTAGCGCAGATCCGCGCCGCATTGCGGGCAGGGATATTGATCGGGCCGCTCCGGCGCCGCGTCCGCGCCAAAGCGCGGGTCCGCCGACGCCGACGGCGTGTCCGGCCGGGACCAGGGGCCGGTCTCCGCCGGCCCGTTATGCGCGTCGTCCTGCGTCATGACGGCTTTCTAGCACGAAATCGGGCGCCGATCGGTGAACGCCCGCGCGTTCTCCGCCGCGCCCGGGCGCGGCCCTCGAGCCGCTTCTCGTTGCGCCCGGGCGGCGCTTAGGCCAGAACGTTCGCGGGGCGGGAAGGACCCGTTCCGCCGAACAGGGAGCGGCAGACCGTGACCGACCGGAACCCTTTGGAGAGGGACGCCGGGGCTCTGAACCCAGAGCCGAGGCGCACCGGCTTTCAGCAGGCCGAAGCTTATGGCGGGCCGGAAAGCTACGGCCCTCGCGCCGCGCCCGTCGACGCGCCGTCGGAGGGGTCGCGCGTCGGGCTGCGGACGCTGCTGCTCTCGGGCGCCGCGATGCTCGGCGTCACGGTGCTCGCGAGTCTGTTCGCGGCGCCCTCCTGGGTCGCCTTCTTGCTCGGCGTGCTCGCCTTCTTCATCGCCCTGGCCGCGCTCCGATCGAGCCCAGCCGCCCGCAGGCGCGAAATCGCCCGGGTCGAGGGGATCGACGTGGAGGCGGTGCGCCAGACGCTGGACGAGGCCGAGGCCGAACTCTCCGAGATCGACCGCCTGGCCTTCGGTCTCCAGGACCGCGGCTTGCGCGCCCCGCTCGCCGCGATGACCGCGGCCTCGCGCGCCGTGCTCGAGCACATCGCGGCCGATCCCGACGACCTCCGTCGCGCCCGCAAATACGTGAAGGTGATCATCCCGACCGGCCGCGCGTCGGTCGAGAAGTTCGCGAAGATGGGCGTGGTCGACGCCGATTTGTCCATGCGTTTCCGCGACCTCGTCGACGACATGCGCGAGGCCGCCGATCGCCAGCTCGAGACTTTGAAGCTCGACGATAAGACCTCGCTCGAGGTCGAGATGGAGGTGCTCGCGGATCGCCTGCGCGCGGGTCGCGGCGGCCCCCGCCCCGAAAACGCCGGGTCCGAACCCGGCGCCTGAGCCGAACAGAACCGCGCCGCGCGCAAGCCCCGCGCGGCCCAGCCGGAGGACGCCATGAGCGACGCCGAGAACACCCCGCCGAAGATCGATGTGACCCCGACCCAGGCCTCGATCGAGGTGCGCCAGAAGGCCGAGGCCCAACTCGCCGAGATCGAGGAGGTCACCAAGACGCTCTTGCCGGAGATCAAGGGCGATCTGATCGTCGTCGATCAGGCCGATGCGGCGGAAAAGGCCGAGATCGCGCGGCGCATGGCCGAGATCGACATTTCGAACACCCAGTCGATCATCCTCTTCGGCGCCAAGGCGCAGGAGGATCTGACTGCGGTCTCCGACCAGATGCTCGAGGGCGTCCGCAACAAGGATGTCGGCCCCGCCGGCGACAGTCTGCGCAAAATGGTGCTCACCATCCGCGGCTTCGACGTGGAGGGCCTGACCGGCGAGGACGAGGGCGGGATCATCGGCTGGATCATGTCGCTGTTCAGCTCGGGCGCCGATTTCCAGGAGCAGTTCAACGAGGTCCGCGGTCAGATCGACCGCATCACCGACGAGCTGCTGAGCCACGAGACGACGCTGCTGAAGGACATCAAGTCCCTCGATCTGCTCTATGAGAAGTCGCTCGAATTCTACCATGAGCTCGCCCTCTACATCGCCGCCGGCGAGGGCAAGCTGCAGGAGCTCGATGCGACCACGATCCCGGAGAAGGAGAAGGAGGTCGCCGCCGCGCCCGAGGACGATCAGATCCTACGCGCCCAGGAACTGCGCGACCTGCGTCAGGCGCGCGACGATCTGGAGCGCCGGGTCCACGATCTGAAGCTGACCCGCCAGGTCACCATGCAGTCCCTGCCCTCGATCCGCCTGGTTCAGGAGAACGACAAGAGCCTGGTCGGCAAGATCAACTCGACGATCGTGAACACCGTGCCGCTCTGGCAGACCCAGCTCGCCCAGGCGATCGCGATCCAGAACAGCCGCGCGGCCGGCGAGACCATCAAGGCGTCGAACGACCTGACCAACGAGCTGTTGAAGGCCAACGCCGACAATCTGCGCGACGCCAACAAGGAGATTCGCGAGCAGATCGAGCGCGGCGTGGTCGACATGGAGGCGCTGAAGCACTCCCACAACCAGCTGATCGCCACCATCGAAGAGAGCCTGACGATCGCCGACGAGGGCAAGCGCCGCCGCGCCGCCGCCGAGGCGGACATGCAGGCGATGGAGGCGGAGCTGCGCGAGAAGCTCGCCGCCGCCCGCGCCACGGCGACCGGGACCGGCGCCAATGTGGGGACCAGCGTCGCGGATTGACCTCTGCGCCTTTGCCGGCGAAGAGCGCTTGAAAAGCGCGATGAGCGCCGCCCTCGCCGCGCCGCCCTCGCCGCGGCGCTCGTCTCCCGCGCCGCGGGATCCTCGCGCTGGCGCGAAGGGGGCGTCCGATCGCGCGGGATCATCCGGTCTTGCGGGACTCTTGCGGCGCCCTTGCGGGACCATCGAGGAGCATCGGCTCATGTTCGGCCATCTGTTCAGCCAGTTCATCGACGTCATCGACTGGACGCAGGAGCATCCCGACCAACTGGTCTGGCGCTTCGAGCGCCACGGCCATGAGATCAAGTACGGCGCGAAGCTCACCGTCCGCGAGGGCCAGGCCGCCGTCTTCGTCCATGAGGGCAGGCTGGCCGACGTGTTCGGCCCGGGGCTTTACAGGCTCAAGACCAACAATCTCCCGATCCTGACCACGCTTCAGCACTGGGACCACGGCTTCGAGAGCCCGTTCAAGTCGGAGGTCTACTTCGTCTCCACCCGGCGCATCGTCGACCTGAAATGGGGCACCAAGAACCCGGTGATGCTGCGCGATCCGGAGTTCGGGCCCACCCGCCTGCGCGCCTTCGGAACCTACGCGATCCGGGTGATCGATCCCGGCCTCTTCCTGCGCGAGATCGTCGGCACGGACGGCGACTTCTCGACCGCCGAGATCGCCGACCAGATCCGCAACATCATCGTTGCGCGCTTCTCGAACGCGGTGGCCACCAGCCGGATCCCCGCGCTCGATCTCGCCGCCAATCTCGACGATCTGAGCGCCTTCGTCCGCCAGCGCATCCAGCCCGAACTCGCGGAATACGGCATCGAGGCCACCAAGCTCCTGATCGAGAACGTCTCCCTGCCGCCCGAGGTCGAGCAAGCGCTCGACCGGCGCACCAGCATGGGCGTGGTGGGCGATCTGAAGCGCTACGCTCAGTTCCAGGCGGCCGAGGCGATGCGCGCCGCCGCCGAGACCCCGAACGGCGGGATGGGCGCGGGCCTCGGCATGGGCGCGGGCATGGCGGTGGGCCGGACCATGGCCGACGCCCTCGCGCCGGCGCCCGCCGCCGCTCCGGCCGCGCCGCCGCCTTTGCCGGGCCCCGCCGCCTCCTGGCACGCCGCGCTCGACGGCCGGGCCCAAGGCCCGTTCGCGCCCGCGGAACTCGCGCGCATGGCCTCCGAAGGCCGGCTGACCGGCGAGACCCTGGTCTGGCGCGCGGGCCTCGCCGGCTGGAGCCCGGCGAGCGAGATCTCAGAGCTCGCGCCTCTGCTGAGCGCCGCGCCGCCGCCGCTGCCGGGCTGAGCCGAAAGAACGCCCTCCCGAGCCTGTGGCGCATCACGCCGCGTCAAAGGCGCAGGCGCGACCTGATCGGTCGCGGACGGGCGCGCCCCGCGCGCATCGACGAGGCCCAATCGATCGCGACGAGAGCCAGCGGCCTGTCATGGGCCGAGGAATGGCCGACGAATGGTCGAACGACGGCCGCGGCGACGGGCCAAGCGGGGGTGCGCGATGCGAGCGGCGGTGTGTCGGGTCCATGGCGGTCCTCTTTCCCTTGAACCTTTGAACCTCGCCGACCCGGCGCCGAACCAGGTCGCGGTCCGCATCGAGGCCTGCGCGATCTGCCACTCGGATCTTCTCTGGATGTCGGGCGGCTGGGGCGGAACGCTCCCGGCGGTGTTCGGCCACGAGGCCGCCGGCCGGGTCGAGGCGGTCGGCGAGGGCGTGTCCGACCTCGCGCCGGGCGACGCCGTCATCGTCACCATGCTCCGAAGCTGCGGCTCCTGCCCCTGTTGCGCGCGGGGCCTCCGCGGTGTCTGCGAGGCCCCGCCCTTGGTCGACGCGCCGCTGCGGGACGCCGCCGGCGCGCCGGTGCTCCAGGGTCTGAAGACCGCCGCCTTCGCCGAGCGCGCGCTGCTCGACCGCTCGCAGCTGGTGCGCCTCGACAACCCTCTTGCGCCCGAGTTGGGCGCGCTCCTCGCTTGCGGCGGGGTGACGGGCTACGGCGCCGTCGCCAACACGGCCGAATTCGGAACGCGGGACCGCGCCGGCGCGGCGGTCGCGGTGATCGGCGCGGGCGGCGTCGGGCTCCATGCGGTTCAGGCCGCGGCCCTGTTCGGCGCCGATCCGGTGATCGCGGTCGACGTCTCGCTGGAGCAGCTCGCCCATGCGGAGGCCTGCGGCGCGACCCATGGCCTGCTGGCGGGTCCGGACCTGCCGGACCGCATGCGGGCGCTGACCGGGGGGCGCGGCGTGGATTTTGTGTTCGTCTCGGTCGGCGCGCCGGCGGCGATCCAGCAATCGCTGCTCCTCCTCGCGCCGGGCGGCTGGTCCGTGATCATGGGCATGCCGCCGATCGGGACCGAGATCCGGCTCGATCCGCTGGAGCTGGCCGCCGCCCAGCACCGGCTGATCGGCTCGAAGCTTGGCGACGCGGACCCTGAGGCCGATCTGACCCGACTGGTCGACCTCCACCGCAGCGGGCGGTGGCGCCTGGAGGAGTTGATCGGCGCCCGCCTGCCCTTCGACGACGTCAACCCCGCGATCGACGCCGCCAAAGCGGGCGGCCTCCGAACCGTCTTGATGTTCTAATTCTGAATGTATCCAGTCTCCCTTCGCCTGAAGCAAGGAAGTTCGACCCAAGGCGCCCGACCAGCGCGACCGCGCGCCGGCCGGTCAGGCCGCCCCATCGGAGGCGTTCGCGAAGCGAACCGCCGCGAGATAAAAAGGACAAACCGCGGCTCAGGAGAGAAACGTCTGAGCAGAGCGCCCGACAAGCGCGACCGCGCGCCGGCCGGTCAGGCCGCCCCATCGGAGGCGTTCGCGAAGCG
>JBCBRF010000065.1:0-18900 GCA_039819865.1 Pseudomonadota bacterium
CCTCCTCGGGCCTCTATCCGATCAAGGCCCAGAACGGCGAGGTCGACATCCAGGCCCGCGGCCTCGCCTTCGCCGACGTGCCGAGCCTGAAGCGCGGCGAGGAGCTCGGCGACTACGACACCCGGCTGTGGCGCACCGGCGCGGCGAGCCACATCGCGCTCTATCCGAACCTCACCGCGAAGGATCCAGGCTGGCGCGCACTGATGCGCGACAAGCGCTTCCGCCAAGCGCTCTCGCTCGGGATCGACCGCGCTTTGATCAACGAGACGCTCTATTTCGGCCTCGCCAAACCGGTCGGCAATGGCGTCCTTCCCGAAAGCCCGATGTTCGACGCGGAGCGCCGGGAGCGCTATGCGGCGTTCGACCCCTCCGGGGCAAACGCGCTGCTGGACCAGATCGGGCTAATCGAACGCCGGGGCGACGGCGTTCGCCGGATGCCGGACGGCCGGCCTCTCGAGCTGATCGTGGAGAGCGCCGGCGAGCGCATCGAGGAGATCGACGCGCTCCAACTCGTGACCGAGACTTGGCGCGAGATCGGGATCAAGCTGCTCACCCGCTCGACCAATCGCGACCTGCTCAGAAACCGCGCCTACGCCGGCCAATCGGTGATGAACGTCTGGTTCGGCTGGGACGCCGGCGCTCCCTCGCCGAGCACCCCTCCGGAGGAAGTGACGCCGGTGCGCCAGGACGTGCTTTGCTGGCCGGCCTGGGGCCAGTTCCACCAGACCGACGGGTCTTCGGGCGAGGCGCCCGACACGCCCGAGGGCGTCCGACTGATGGAGATCTACCGCGCCTGGATGGCCGCCTCCAACGATGCGGAGCGCGATGCGCTCTGGCGCGAGGCGCTCACGATCCACGCGGAGGAGGTGTACCTCATCGGCCTGATCGCCGAAGCCCCGCAACCCGTCGTCCTCTCGAAGCGTCTGAAGAACGCGCCCGCCGAAGCGCTCTATTCTTGGAACCCCGGCGCCCAGTTCGGCGTGCATCGCCCTGACGAATGGTGGTTCGACGACCAGCCGAAGAGCGCCTCCGCCCCGGCAAAAAAGGCCTGAACGGATGCTGCGCTTCTTCCTGAACCGCCTTCTGACGATGACCGGGACCCTGATCGTGGTCTCCGCCCTCATCTTCTGGATCGTGAACCTGCCGCCCGGCGACTATCTGTCGAACACCATCGCCGAGCTCCAGGCTTCGGGAGAAGCCAACAACCTCGAGACGGCGGAGTTCCTGCGCGAGCAGTACTCGCTCGATGAGCCGCTCTGGATGCAGTATCTGATCTGGGTCGGTCTCGCCCCCGGCGTCGACGGCTTCTCCGGCATGCTCCAGGGCGATTTCGGCTGGTCCTTCGAGTTCGACCGCCCCGTGATGGAGGTGCTCGGCGACAGCGTCTGGCTGACCATCGTGGTCAACTTCGCCTCGATCCTGTTCATCTACATCGTGTCGCTGCCCCTGGGCGCGATCGCGGCGGTCTATGCCGGCCGCGCCGTCGATTACGGCGTGGCTTTCGTCGGCTATATCGGGCTCGCCACCCCCAACTTCCTGCTCGCGCTCCTGCTGCTCTACTACGGCAAGGAGTATCTCGGACTGCCGATCGGCGGGTTGATGGACCCGTCCTTCGAGGGCGAGCCCTGGAGCTGGGCGAAGGTGCTGTCGGTGCTGGTGCACCTGATCATCCCGACCATCGTGATCGGCACCGCCGGCACCGCGGCGATGATCCGGCGCCTCCGCGCCAACCTGCTCGACGAGCTGCGCAAGCCCTATGTCGTCACCGCCCAAGCCAAAGGCGTGCCGCCGACCCAGCGCATCATCCGCTACCCGCTCCGCGCCGCGCTGAACCCCTTCGTGGCCGACATCGGCAACCTTCTGCCCAACCTCGTCTCGGGCTCGGTCCTGGTCTCGGTCGTCCTCAGCCTGCCGACCCTCGGCCCGGTGCTGGTCGATAGCCTGAAGAGTCAGGATTACTTCTTATCCGGCGCGATCCTGATGTTCGTCTCGATGCTGACGCTGGTCGGCATGCTGATTTCGGATCTGCTGCTGGCGGTCCTCGACCCACGCATCCGCTTCGGAGGGCGCAGCGCATGAGCCAGTCGATCATCGAGCCCGGCGCCGAAGCGCGTCCGAGCCCCCACGACCCGGCGGAGCGCTTCGTCGACAGCGCGCCCTATGATCCGGCGAGCCAGCGCGACGGCGGCGACCGCCCGGATCTCGACGCGCCCACCGGCCAGCTGATCCGACGGCGTTTTCTGAAGCGCCGGCTGGCGGTCTACTCGCTGATGTTCCTGGCCTTCCTCTACGCGCTCTTGCCCTTCGTGGAGATGATCGCGCCCTACACCGCGAACCAGCGCCAGGTGAGCCATCTCTACGCGCCGCCCCAGACCGTGAGGCTGTTCCACGAGGGCTCGTTCCACGGCCCGTTCGTCTACCCGCTGAAGCCCGATCACGACCTGACGCAGTTCCGCCGCCGCTATCTCGAGGATCGGAGCGACCCGCAACCCCTCCGCTTCTTCTGCTCGGGCGCGCCCTATGAGTTCTGGGGCATGATCGACGGCTCGTTCCATCTCGTCTGCGCGCCGGAGAACGGGACCCTGTTCCTGGCGGGAACCGACCGGCTCGGCCGAGACATGTTCAGCCGCCTGCTCTATGGCGCGCGCATCTCGCTGACCGTGGGCCTGATCGGCATCGCGATCTCCTTCGTCATCGGCATGACGCTCGGCGGTCTGGCGGGTTATTTCGGCGGCATGATCGACTGGACGGTTCAACGCGCGACGGAAGTGATCCGAAGTCTGCCGGAATTGCCCATCTGGCTCGCGCTCGCCGCCGCCGTCCCGCCCTCCTGGGGACCGGTGACGGTGTTCTTCATGATCTCGATCATTCTCGGCCTGCTCGACTGGCCCGGCCTCGCCCGCGCGGTCCGATCGAAGCTGCTCAGCCTGCGCGAGGAGGACTATGTCCGCGCCGCGGAGCTGATCGGCGCGAGCCCCGGCCGGGTGATTCGAGCGCACCTTCTGCCGAACTTCATGAGCCACATCGTGGTCTCGGCCTCGCTCTCGATCCCGACCATGATCCTCGGCGAGACCGCGCTCTCCTTCCTCGGCCTCGGCCTCCGCCCGCCCGCGACCTCCTGGGGCGTGATGCTCGAGGAGGCTCGGAACCTGACGGTGATCGAGTTCTACCCCTGGATCATTTTGCCGATGCTGCCCGTGATCCTGGTCGTGCTCGCCTTCAACTTCCTGGGCGACGGTCTGCGCGACGCGATGGACCCCTACGCGCACGGTCGGGACTAGGCCGATTGCTAAACGCCAAGAGCTGCAGAACTGTCCGCGACAACGCCCGCAGCAAACTCAAGAAGAAAATAGGCCTCTAGCATCAAGAAAGCGCGTCGGATTTTAGCGAACCCGACGCGTTTAACTTTTCCAACAACAACTTGGTGCAGTTTTTGGCTGGAAACGATACACTCCGTCCGGGGCTTGCGGAATGGGGTGGAGGCGACAGCCGACCCGCGTCCGTGAGCCTGCTCGCGCGACCGTCGCGCCCCGCTCTCCTCCCTCCTCCGCCCCCGGCGCACCCGCGACCGCCGATGCGGCGCGGACGACAGGAGGAAGAGCAAAGTGAAAACGACCATCATCGCGGCCGTCGCCGCCCTTGCGCTCACGACCGCCGCCCAGGCGAGCGAGTATGACGCCCAGCTTCGCGCGCTCGCCGAGAGCCAGCTGAAGGCGATCGCCGAAAACCCGATCCTGATCGCGGCGATCAAGGAGCAGAACGCGGCCCACGCCGCGCTCAGCCAGGGCGATATCGACGCCCTCGACACAAAGTGGCGCGCCGAAGCCGGCCAGTCCCCGGCCCCGACCATCGACCCGCTGCTCGCGAAGGAGGCCTCCGCCTACCTCGCCGAGCAGCGCGACGCCGCCGAAGGCCTGATCACCGAGGCCTTCGCGATGGACGACAAAGGCCTGAACGTCGCGCTGTCCGACGTCACCTCCGACTACTGGCAGGGCGACGAGGCCAAGTGGCAGGAGACCTACCAGGCCGGCGCCAGCGCGGTCCATCTCGGCGAGGTCGAGTTCGACGAGAGTTCGCAGTCCTATCAGGCGCAGGTCAGCCTCGCGATCGCCGATCCTGACACCGGCGCCCCGATCGGCGCGATCACCTTCGGCGTGAACGCCGAGATGCTCGAGTAGACCGCATCCGGGGCCCGCCGAAGCCCCCGTCGGCGGGCCCCACCTCAGAAGACGATGGAGAAGCGTGATGAGTGTGGATTCCGGTCTGCCTGAAGCCATCGCCAAGACGCGCGGCGGGTTCTGGACGTTGAGCCGCAAGATCGCCGCCGGCGCGGGCCTCGCCATCGCGCTCAGCGTGGCGATCGTGGTCGGCTGGACGATGGCCGTGACACAGTCCCAATCCAACATCGCTTTTCTGTCGAAGGCCGACGCGGTCACGACCTTGACGGCTCAGCCCCTCGGCGGTGCGATCCGCTTCGGAAAGTCCGACGTGCTGGCGCCCCAGTTCGCCGATTTCTCCGCCGCCAACGGGTCCGAGACGACGTTCATCGGCGCCTTCAAATCCGACGGCTCGCTCGTCGCCGCCGAGCCGGCCGAGGCCGCGGATCCCCGCTTCGCGACGCTCGCCGCCGAGGCGATCGAAACGGAGGCCGCCGCCATCTCGCCGGACGGCCTGCTCCGGGCCGAGCCGGTGCGGTTCGGCAAAAAAGACGAGGTCGTCGGCGCCTTGGTCATCGCCTGGTCAGACGCCGCCCTCCGCGCCGATATCGAAGAAAAAATGCTGACGCTGGTGGGCATTGGTCTTGGAACGGCGCTCGCCTTCTCGCTGGCGGGCGCGGCGCTCGCCACGAAGCTGGTCGCCAAGCCGCTCCGCAGCCTTGGCGAGGCGGTCGCGCGTCTGGCGGCTGGAGAGAATGTCGAGATCGCCGCCGCGCGCCGGCGCGACGAGATCGGCGATCTCGGTCGTGCGATGCGCGTCGTCTACGAGCAGGGTCTCGTCGGCATGAGAACCCGCAGCGCGCTCGATCAGGCCAGCGCCCTGGTGATGATCGTCGACAGCGAGGGTGCGATCACCTACGCCAACGCGCCTCTGCGCGCCGCCCTGAACGGCGATCTCGTGGGCGAGCCGATCGGCGCTTATGCTGGTGCATCCTCGCTGGAGAGCGTCGCGACCGCGACCACGGCCGGCGAGCTCGATCTGCGCTACGAGGAGCGTCTCTACAAAGTCGCGGCCAACCCGATCCTCAGCGCCGATGGCGCGCATCAGGGCTCGGTCATCGAATGGCGCGACGTGACCGCCGAGACGCGGGCGGTTGCGGAGATCTCCGCCGTCGCCGAAGCGGCGCAAGGCGGCGACTTCAACCAGCTGGTGGACACGAGCTCCTATGACGGGGCCCTGAAGTCCCTCGGCGACCAAGTGAACACGATCTCCGAGACGCTTCTCGGCTTCATCAACGCGATCGACGGCTCGATCGGCGCGCTCGCGCAAGGCGACCTGTCCCAGCGGATGCCGAGCGACTTCGTCGGCCGCTTCGGCGAGGTGGCGGAGAATGTGAACGCCAGCATCGACAAGATGACCGAGATCGCCGACGCCCTGCGCCACACCGGCGGAGCGATGAGCCAGGAGATCTCCACGATTTCGAACCGCGCCGCCGATCTCGCGAGCCGCGCCGAAAGCCAGGCCTCCTCGCTTGAACAGACCGCGGCGACGATGGAGGAGATCACCAGCACCATTCAGTCGACCGCCGGCAACGCGGGGACCGCCACGGAAGTCGCCCGTCACGCCCGCACCAAGGCGGACGATGCGCGCGACGTGGTCTCGCAGGCCGTGACCGCGATGGCGGCGATCGAGGAGAGCTCGAACAAGATCTCCGACATCATCTCGGTGATCGACGGCATCGCCTTCCAGACCAACCTGCTGGCGCTGAACGCCGCGGTCGAGGCCGCCCGCGCCGGCGACAGCGGCAAAGGCTTCGCGGTCGTCGCCTCCGAAGTCCGCAACCTCGCCCAGCGCGCCAGCGACGCCGCGAACGGGGTGAAGGAGCTGATCTCCGAGAGCTCGAGCAAGGTCGAGCACGGCGTAAAGCTGGTGAACGCGAGCGGCGGTTCATTCAGCGAGATCATGGAGGCCTTCGGCAAGGTCTCGGAAATGGTCGAGCAGATCTCGACCGCCAGCGCCGAGCAATCCCGCGGCATGAGCGAGATCAGCCGCGCCGTGGCCCATCTCGACGAGATGACCCAGCAGAACAGCGGCGTCGCCGAGGAGAGCGCCTCCTCGGCCCGCATGCTCGCCGAGCATGAGCGCGCGCTGAGCCGGTTGATCGCCTTCTTCCAGAACGCCGCCGCCGAAGAGATGGCCCGCAGAGCGGCCTGACGGGGCCGACGCCCGGCGCGGCGACGGTCAAAGCGATCGCTTGCCGCCGCGCTGGGGTTTGTTCCGCTTGTCTCGAAACGGGCGCGCCCATTCCCCAGCCATGATCGACCCGATCGGATCGACCTGATCGACGATCTCCGCCAAGCCGAAACGCTCGATCTGCGCCGTTACGGAAGCCGCGTCTTTATAGGCGGACGGCAGCTCCGGCAGGTCCGGGATCCCGCAGAAGAACCGCGCGTCGAGGCCGTGGGTCTCGGCCCGCAGCACCTCCGCCTCCGAACGACCCGCGAGGCTCTTCATATGCGCCCCGCGCGAGCGGTTCCGCCCCGCGCCATGCGGCGCGAAGCCGAGCGCGTTCGCGGCGTCGAGCCCGCGCGTGATCAGCACCGGCTCCGCCATATTGAGCGGGATCAGCGTCAGCCCGACGCTGTCCTCCGCGAAATCCGCCCAGGCCGGCGTCGCGCCCTTGCCGTGATAGAACCGATCGCCGCGGCGGAAGACGAAATTGTGCTCGTTCCAGAACCGCTCCTCGGGCCCCGCGAGCCCGAGCGCCGAGATCACCCGGTCATGGATCGCGAAATGGTTCGCCTTGGTCCAGGCGCGGATCGCCTGCAGCGCGTCCCAATAAGTCTCGCCCTCCGCGCTGTCCGCCTCGATCCAGGCGTTCTGCTTCAGCACCTCGGGCGCCCGCTTGGCGCGGTGCGCCTCGGCGATCTTCATCCCGGCCTTGTAGAGGAGCGCGCCGGGCTTTCGAGACCCGTGATGGGTGACCATCGCGATGCGCCCGTTCGAACGCAGTCGCCCGACGAACAGAAAGTGATTGCCGTCGCCTTGCGTCGCGAAATGCGCAACCGCGGCGCCCTGCTGCGATTTCAGCAGCGGATTGGCGTCGAACCGCGCCATCACGGACTCGGGCGGACGGATCTGCTCCCCGGCCGCGCGCCCCCCGCCGCCGAAATGCGTGAGCCGCTCCGCCGCGTCGAGCACGGCGGTCGGGTCGACGTCGCCCAGCAGCGAGAACGCCATCGAGCAGCAGATATCGGCCGAGTGGAACCCCGGATGGATCGCGTTCTCCGTGGCGACGACCCCGCCGACCGGAATCGTGCCGAGCCCGCCTGCGGGACAGGCGTCGGGCATCACCGCGCCGGCGACGACCGTGGGCGTGCGCATCAACTCGCGCATCGTCGCCTCGACCGCCTCGACATTGGCGGCCTCCGCCGGCGTCTCCGCCTCGATATTGCGATGGAAGGAGACCGCGTCCTGATCGCGGAGCGGCAGGGTCGGCGGCGGAGGCGGCGGCGCGAGGCCAGCGACGGCCGCCCGGATCTCCGCCTCCCTCGCCCCCTCCGCCGCCAGCCGGTTCGCCGCCGCGATCGCCTCCGGGAACCATTTCGCGGGCTCGAAGCCCCATTCGATCAGGTCGCGGCCATTGTAGGCGCGCGACAACGGCTCGTCCGACATCGACTCCACTCCGGTTGGATCGACCCTCTCTGGAAAAGAACGAAGGCGCATGCGTGATCGGACCGCGGCCCCCGGGCGCCGAATCGACGGCGCCTGCCCTGGCGTCGCGCTTGACCCCGCCGCCCGCCGCCGCGACCAATAGCGCCAAGCAAGCGCGCCGTCCCGCGCGAACGGCGTCATCCTGGGGAGGACGAGCATGCTCGACGACAAGCCAAACCACATCCGCACCGATCTCAGCGACGGCGTGCTCACCGTCGCCATAGACCGCCCGGAGAAGAAGAACGCTCTGACCCAGGCGATGTATGAGGGCCTCACCGCGGCGCTCGAGCAAGCGCAGTCGGATCCGGAGGTCCGCGCGGTGATCCTGACAGGCGCGGGCGGGCAATTCACCGCCGGCAACGACTTGGCGGACTTCGTCGGCGCGGGTCCGCAGAAGGGCCCTGCGGCCGCTCTTGCGCTGCTCCATCGCGCGGCGACCCTCGACGTGCCGCTGATCGCCGCGGTCGAGGGCGTGGCGATCGGCATCGGAACCACGATCCTGCTCCATTGCGACATCGCCGTCGCCTCGAGCGACGCGCGGTTCAAGACCCCGTTCATCGATCTCGGCCTCTGCCCGGAGGGCGCCTCGAGCCTGCTCATGCCCCGGATGCTCGGCCGTTCGGCCAGCGTGCGGTTCCTGATGTTGGGCGAGACCGTTCCGGCCGAGGAGGCGCGCGCCTGGGGGTTGCTCGACGCGCTCGACCCCGATCCGCTCGCCCGCGCCCGCGCGCTCGCAGCGGAGATCGCGTCGAAGCCCGGCGAGGCGATGCGCGCGACCAAGCGTCTGATGCGCGAGGCCGCTGGCGGCGCCGTGGTCGAGACCATCGACCGCGAGGCCCGCGCTTTCGCCGAGCGCCTCGCCTCGCCCGAGGCCCAGGCCGCCTTCCGCGCCTTTTTCATGAAGGCGGCCCAAAAACCCTAGGCGAACCGTTGAGGCGTTGAGGCGTCGACGCATGGCGCCGCGTCGCGCGCCGGCGAAACGTCGCTAGGCTGATTGACAGTCGCGCGCGCGCCCCGGCACAACGCGGCTATGACGAGCGCCGTCGACGATGATCTCCCTCCGCCGCCTCCGGGCTTCAACCCGATCTCGGAGGAGCCTCGCAGCCCGTTGCTGTCGGCGATCGGCGCGCGCTTCGCTCGGTGGGAGCCCGGCCTCGCCGAAGTGGTGCTCGAGGTGAACCCGTCGGTCGTGAATCGCCAGGGCGTGGTTCATGGCGGCGCGGTCATGACCCTGATCGACAGCTCCTCGGGCTACGCCGGGTGCTATTGCCCCTATCCCGGGCGCGCCCGCCACGCGCTCACCCTGTCGATGACGACGAACTTCCTGTCCGGCGGCCGCGCGCCGCGCTTGACCGCCATCGGCCGGGTCACCGGCGGTGGCCGATCGGTTTTTTTCACGACGTCCGAGGTGTTCGACGCCGCCGGCGATCTCGTCGCGTCGGGCACGGGCGTGTTTCGCTATCGCTCTGACAGTCGGACGCTTTTCGGCGCCCCGCGCGCCTGAGCGCGTCGCCGCCGCGCTGACGGGATCGGCGGCTAGACCGTGCCCCGGATTGGTCAAGCGAAGTTTGTCCAGATTAATTTCGGCGACTGTCAAAAAACTGAAGCACGCATGCTTTATCTGGCGCCGCAACAGAAGGAGGCGACTCGTCCATGCTGATTGAAGTTCGCGCGCTGCGGAAGCAGTTCGGCCAGGCTGTGGCCGTCAATGACGTCACCTTCACGATCGATAAGCCGGCCATGGTCGGAGTCATCGGTCGTTCCGGAGCCGGCAAGTCCACGCTCCTGCGGATGATGAACCGCCTCACCGACGCCAGCAGCGGCGAGATCCTCGTCGACGGCGAGGACGTGCTCAAGCTCTCGGGCAAGGCGAAACGTGGCTGGCAGCGTGATTGCGCGATGGTTTTCCAGCAGTTCAATCTGGTGCCGCGCCTCGACGTCCTGACCAACGTCATTCTCGGCCGCCTCAATCAACAGCCGACGCTGCGCTCCATCCTCAGCTTTTTCACTCCGGAGGAGCGCTACGAAGCGCTGAACCTGCTCGATCGCTTCGGCGCGTCCGCGACGGCGCTTCAGCGCGCCGAAACCTTGTCCGGCGGCCAGCAGCAGCGTGTCGCGATCTGCCGGGCGATGATGCAGCGCCCACGTATCATCCTTGCGGACGAGCCGATCGCGTCGCTCGACCCGCTGAACGCGCGCCTCGTGATGGAGGCGCTGCATTCGATCAACCGCCAAGAGAACATCATGGTGGTTTGCAACCTACACACCCTCGACACCGCCCGGACCTACTGCGATCGCATCATCGGCATGCGGGCGGGCGAGGTGGTGTTCGACGGGCCGCCGGCCGCGCTGACGGATAAGACCGCGCGCGAGATCTACGGCGCCGAAGCCGACGAGGCCTTCGAGCCGGGGGTCACGTCCACCAGTTTGGGGGAAGCCCCAAAGCAAGCCGTGGGGTGAGAGGACCCGCGCGCTTCGCAGCAGCAGTGTTCAACGAAACTTGGGGAATGCACATGAACCGCTTCTCGATCGCCGCCGTCGCGGCCTTCGCCGCCGTCGCAGTCGCGTCCGTCGCGACCGCCGAAGTCAACTACACCGGTCCTAAGTACGACCTGAGCGGCGTCCAGCCGGAGTTCCGCGTCGGCTTCCTCGGCGACGAGGCCGCGCAGGACATTCTGACCCGGAACGAGTGCTTCGGCCCGTACATCGAGGCCGCTTACAACGTCCCGGCCAAGATGTTCACGTTCAAGGACTACGCCGGCACCATGGAGTCGTTCGCGGGCGGCAACCTGGACTACACTTGGTTCGGCGCGTCGGGCTATGCCGGCCTGTACCTGCAGAACCCGGAGGCCGGCGTGCCGGTCGCGACCCGCATGCAGCCGTCGGGCGACACCGGCTACTACTCGGTGATGGTCACCCGCACCGACAGCGGCATCGAGTCGCTCGACGACATGAAGGGCAAGAAGCTCGGCTTCGCTGACCCGAACTCCACCTCGGGCTACCTGATCCCGTCGATCGAGCTGGTTGAGAAGGTCGGCGATCTCGACGAGTTCTTCTCCGAGACCGAGTTCCAGGGCGGCCACGAGAACGGCGTTCTGGCGGTGATGAACGGCGACGTCGACGCCGCCGTGACCTGGGTTTCCGGCGTTGGCGAGTGGTCCGAAGGCTACACCTCGGGCAACCTGCGCAAGATGGTCGACAAGGGCATCCTGAACATGGACGACATCACGCAGATCTGGTCGTCCAAGCTGATCCCGAACGGCCCGATCGTGATGTCGAAGAAGCTTCCGCAGGAAGCTCGTGACACCATGGTTGGCCTGAAGCAGTGGATCCTCGAGAACGATCCGGAGTGCGCCGAGAACATCGCCGCTGGCGTCGTGAAGGCGTGGATCCCGGTCGACCACTCGTTCTACGAAGTCGTGGTCGCCGCTCGTAAGGCGAAAATCGAGTCTGGCAACTAAGAGCGCTAGACGAGGCTGGCGGGGTTCGCTCCGCCAGCCTTTTTCATGTCTTTCTGTATTGACGGGTGGCGCGATGCCTGCGGTCTTGCCTCAACACCTCCAGCTGCTCGAAGACGAGTTGCATGTAGCGGCGAACCGGCGGCGGATTTACACGTGGATCGGCATCGCTGTGACCGTGCTGACCGTGTATGTTGGCGTATCGATCGCGAACGAACAAAACGCCACGCCGTTCAGCCACGGCTTCGTGAAGATCTTCGACTACCCGATCGATATGATGGTCGAGGCTTGGGAGTCTGGTTGGAAATGGCCGGACTTGGTCGTAAAGCACTTTCCCGACCTCCTCGCCACTCTGAACATGGCGTTCTTTTCCACCTTTCTTGGCTTCTGCTTCGGCGCGGTGCTCGCCTGCTTCGCCAGCCGAAATCTTATTAGCAGTCCTCTAATTGTTGGCGCAACGCGGCGCCTTCTCGACCTGATGCGGTCGTTCCCTGAGCTTGTGATCGCGATGGTGCTCCTGTTCTTGATGGGCAAGAACTTGCTGCCAGCGGTCATCGCAATCACCATTCATACCACCGGCGTTCTGGGCAAACTCTTTTCCGAAGCCATCGAGAACATCGATAACAAGCCTATTGAGGGGTTGCAGTCCGTCGGCGCGAATTGGACGTCGCGGATCTTCTTCGGGGTGCTGCCCCAGGTGCTTCCGCTGTTCTTCTCCTATGCGATGCTGCGCTTGGAGATCAATGTTCGCGCGTCGACGATCCTAGGCTTTGTCGGCGCGGGCGGCATTGGGGAAGCGCTTTCAACCGTCATTCAGTGGCGTTACGGCGCTGAGATCATGGCCATCATGTTCTTGCTGGTCGTGACCATCACCAGTCTCGACTACCTGTCTTCTTACATCCGCCGCCGCGTGATCGAGGGTTGACCATGAGCCAAGCCACGCTTGACATCACCGCGCTCGACCAACAGCGGCTCCAGATCGACAAAGCGGCGTCGAGACACCGACTTTTCCTGATCGGCGGCTTCCTGTTGGTCGCCACCTATTTCATCGTCTCGTTTATTCAGTTCGACATCGCAAAAGTGATCGACCGCTGGAAGCCCGACCGGGCGGCCATTTTTGTGCTCGATAGTTACGCGCACAAAGATCACGTTGTGATGAACTGGAAAGAACCGGAGACGATCGACGTTCTGTTCGAGGGCGGTTTCCGGTTCAAATATGATCCAGCGCCGGAGTGGGTTGTTCAAGACCGCGGTCAGCGCTTTGTACAGTTCGACAGCGGCGCGCAGGTCTACTTCTATGCTGACCGCGTCGAAGTGCGGGACTGGCCGGACACCGATGAGACCTTCGTCATTCGTCGCGATGAAAACGAACTGCCCTATGTCGTCGGTTACGAGAACCGACCCGAGTCCTTGCCTTCGACCTTCCGCGCGACCCGCACAAAAGTAGAGATCCGCTCCGACGATCTTTACGAGCGCATCCAGGTCTTCAAGACCAAGGTTGAGGTGCATCGCTACGAGTTCGGCTGGAAGTACTTTTGGTTCGACTTTGACAGCCCGTTGTCTGGCGTGGGCTTCGTCGAAGCCATCGGTCTGATTTTCGATAGCGATCGGGTCGACCCGGAGCAGTCCAACGCCGCGCTCGTCCTCCACGAGTTCTTGGACAACAGCATGTGGCTCCACGGGACCGTGCTGTATTCTCTGTTGGAGACGGTGTTCATGGCGCTGCTCGGCACCATGATCGCATGCTTGTTCGGTCTGCCTCTGGCGTTCTTGGCGGCGAAGAACATTCAGCCGCTCTCCGGCGTCCGCTTCATCCTGCGGCGTCTGTTCGACATCTTGCGCGGGATCGACGTGCTCATTTGGAGCATCATCTTCCTACGGGCGTTCGGTCCGGGTCTATTCACCGGGATCTTCGCCATCGCGTTCACAGACACCGGCACGCTTGGTAAGCTGATGTCGGAGGCGATCGAGAACAGCGACAATAAACAGCAAGAAGGCGTGCGCTCGACAGGCGCAAGCAAGGTCCAGCAGCATCGCTACGGGATCTTGCCGCAGATCATGCCGGTCTTCATTTCGCAATCGCTGTACTATCTCGAATCGAATACACGCGGAGCAGTGATCATCGGGGCGATGGGCGCCGGAGGCATCGGTCTGCAGTTTCTCGGCGCGCTTCAGACGGGCACCGACTGGGAAAATGTGATGTACATGGCGCTTCTCGTCCTGCTCACGGTGATCTTCATGGATTGGATGTCCGCGCGCCTTCGTCAGGCCTTGATCGGAGCCGATCGTCTCAAATAATCCCGGCCGTTGTGCGACGACGCGCCCGAAAGGAGTTTCATTATGGCATTCGCCTCACTCGGCCGGACCGTCGCCCTCGCCGCGCTCGTTCTGCCCACGGCGCTCACGCCGGTCATGGCCACGGCGCAAGAGCAGCAGGCCGGCAATGAAGCGAGCACCAATGCCGAAGAGACGTTCCAGACCCTGGTCGAGCAGTGCGACGAGACGGACGTGCTCGTCCTTCGGGCCCGCATTCGCCTCCTGATCGGTCGAGCGTCCGAGGAAGCGGCGGCGCAGGCGCAGTCCGAGTTGGACGAAGGCCTAGCGCTCTGCGGTCAGGGCGACATCGCCGAGGCGAAGGCGAAACTGGAGACCACGCTCGCAAACACCGATGCGAGCGTGCAGGAGGGCTTCTCGCAGGCGGATGGCGCCGAGGCGACGTCTGAGGACACCGCATCATCCGAAAGCGATGCGGCTGATGACGCAGCCGAGGGCCCGCCGACCTGGATCTGGATCGCGGCGATCGCCGGGCTCGTCGTAGCTGTCGGCGGTTATTTCATGAGCCGCAAAAGCAGCTGACCCTTTGGCCGCCTCGGGCGGCGTCGCCTCACAATGCAGCTTGAGTGAGCCGCGCACGCCGCAAGGCGGGCTCGCGCGGCTCAACTCGACGCTAAGGTCTCAAGAGAAACCGACGCGCGACACCGCCGTGTCGCGTCCGCGCAAAGCCGCCGATATCCCGTTTCAGGCTTCCGCCGCCCGCTCGATCACCACGCCGGCGATCCGCCAGACGCCGTCGATCTCCGTCATCGTGTAGCGCGCGACATAGGCCACGCCTTCCTGATCCACGAGCTGCAACCGATGCACTAGGTCGCCGTTCTCGAGATCCGCGCCCAGGAACGACACATCCGCCGGCCGCCAGACCATCGGATAGCCGCCGATGACCATCTCGGAAAAGCGCTGCGGATTCTGGAAAAGCGCCTGGATGCCCGGGCTCGCATAGCTGAACGCCTCGCGCCAATCGTCCCGCTGAAAGGCGTCGAGCTGCTGCTCGATCACCGCCCGACTGTCGGCCTCCGCGTCGGCCAAAGCCATCGGCGCGGAAATCGTAAGAGCGGCGGCGAGCATCAGGGCGTGACGGGAAAAGCGCGGCATGAACCCTCTCCTGGCGATCAATGCGCTAGGACATGGGGCGGATTGCCGCGCCGACCAGACTGTTAGGGCGACAAGCCGCTGAGGCTCCGCTCCACGCGATTGAGCAGAACCCGCCAGTACTCGTCCACGCGCTCCCGCCCCTGGCACCACTCCGGCTGCGGCTCGTTCCCGTAGTCCCAGCGCGCGCCATGGCCCTGCGCGACCATCTCGGCCACGAAATCCGACTGCCGGGCGCCGCGATGAACGGAGACGTCGGCGACCTGCCGGCGATAGCGATCCTCCCCGGTCACCCGGAGCGTGACCCGCTGGCCCTGGAGCAGCCGCCGCGCCGCATCCCGAGCGGCCACCGCCGCGGTGCGCTCCGACCGGCACTCATAGCGCCGCAGCTCCGGCGTATCGAAGTTCCGCACCCGAACCCGAACATCGCCCGCCACCACGAAGGTGTCGCCGTCGATCACCCGCGTCACCTCAGTCGTCTCGATCCGCTCCGACGCCGTCGCGAGCGTCGCGCCGCCCCATACGCAGAGTCCGACCACCAGCGCGGCCACGCCGCGCGCCCAAAGCTTTCCCGCCATCACTGCCTCAATATCCGCGCGGCTCTATCGGCCGCTACGCCAGATATTGGGGACTCACCAAGATGTCTTCAATTGGGCGCTCAGTGGGCGGAGTGAAACGGATCACACAGTCTCGAAACAATTGAGTTCAAAGAGCGCTTCGGCGCGCCGCCCAAACCGGCTCCCACGGCGCCGCCTGCTCCAGCTCGAAAGCAAGCCCCAGCAGCGACCGATCGCGCCCCGGCGCCGCGGCGAACTGCACGCCGATCGGCAAGCCGGTCGACGTTTCGCCGAGCGGAACGGACATGGCGGGGGCCCCGACCGCGTTCTCGACCGGCGTGTAGCCGACATGATCCGCCGTCCGCTCCAGCAACGTGTCGAACGGCGTGGACGGCGCCTGATCCCCGATCAGGGGCGCGGGCGTCCGCGTCACCGGCGACAGGAAGACGTCGATCCGCCGATGCTGATCCATCAGCCGCGCGCGCGCCGCGTCGAAATAGGCGTCCGCCGCGCGCATCAGGTCCGGCTCCGCCTTCCGCTCGCGCCGATGCCACTCCGCGAGGCTCCGGCTCCAGGGCTCGAGCGCGTGCTCGAGCGGCGTCAGCCGCCCGGTCTTGAGCCGGATCAGCCAGAGATTGCGCTCGACCGCGGCCGGAACCCAGGACCAGTAGGTCAGGAATCGCCGCACCGCCTCCTCCCCGACCGCGACCGGCTCCGCCTCGACCAGCGTGTGGCCCAGGTCGCGGCAGAGCGCCTCCACCTTCGCCAACGCCGCCGCAGCGTCCGGGTCCGGCGCCCGCCCGAGCGCGGATAGCCGCCGCACGCCGATCACCAGCCGACGCCGCGCAGGCCCGACCACCAGCCCCGTCCGCGCCATCGCGCCCTCGGGCGGATCGAGCTCGACGGCCGCCAGCATCCGAGCCGCGTCGCGCACGCTGCGGGTGATGTTGAAATGGACCCCTAGATCGCCCGGGATCCGCCGCGCCGGCCACGGCGTACGGCCCTGGCTCGGCTTGAAGCCGAACACGCCGCAGGCCGAGGCGGGTATCCGGATCGACCCGCCGCCGTCGCTCGCGAACGCCATAGGCGCATAGCCGGCCGCCACCGCCGCCGCGGACCCGCCGCTCGACCCGCCGACGCTGCGCGCATGGTCGAACGGATTGCGCGTCGGGCCGAACAACAGCGGCTCCGTCGTCGCCAGCAGACCGAATTCGCCCGTATTGGTCCGCCCAAGCGGGATCAGCCCGGTCGCGAGCGCCGCCGCCACGCTCGCCTCCGATCGCCGCACCCGCTGGCGCTCGAACAGCCGGCTGCCGAAGGTGCTGGGCCCGCCCGCCCAGGCGTTCAGATCCTTGATGAGGTAGGGAACGCCGAAGAACGGACGGTCCCCCGGCGCCGCCCGCGCCATCACGACCGCCTCGGCCCGCGCCGCGTCGAAGCCCCGCCAGGTGACCGCGTTGATCGCGCCGTCGAGCCGCTCGATGCGCTGGATCGCGAGCTCCACCAGATCGAGCGGCGTCACCGCGCCCGCGCGCACCCACTCGGCCATCGCGGTCGCGTCGAGCCGCAGATAGGTCTCGAGATCCATTGCGCCGATCCCGCCTCTCCCCGCAGCCTCAGGCCGCCAGGCGCCCCGCGAGCCCGTCCTCGATCAGCGCCGCCGTCTCCGACACCCCGTAAAGCGCGATGAAGCCGCCGAAGCGCGGCCCCTGGCTCGCCCCGAGCAGCACCTCGTAGATCGCCTTGAACCAGTCGCGGAGGTTCTCGAACGGATGCGCCTTGCCGACGGCGTAGACCAGCGACTGAAGCGTCTCCGCGTCCGTCTCGCCGTCATAGCCCCGCAGCTTGTCCGCCAGGTCCCGAAGCGCCGCGCGTTCGAGATCGGTCGGCGCGCGAAACTGCTTGTGCGGCTTCACCTGCTCCTGGAAGTAGCGCACCGCATAGCGCGCCGCCGCCTCGAGCCCGGGCTGGCTCTCGGGCGTCGCATCGGGCGCGTACTTCCGGATGAAGCCCCAAAGCACCTGTGGATCCTCGGCCGACGCCGCCGAGGCGAGGTTGAGCAGCATCGCGAACGGCACGTCGAGATCCGCGGCCGGCGGCGCGCCCTCGTGGATGTGCCAGGCCGGGTTCTCCAACCGCGCCGCCAGATCCTGCTCGGGATAGGCGCGCAGGAACTGCTGATGCTCGTCGACCGCCTTCGGGATCACGTCGAAAAACAGCCGCTTCGCGGTCTTCGGCTTCTGGAACATGAAGAGCGACAGGCTCTCCTCAGGCCCGTAGGCCAGCCATTCCTCGAGCGACAGCCCGTTGCCCTTCGACTTCGAGATCTTTTCGCCGTTTTCGTCGAGGAACAGCTCGTAATTGAAGCCCTCGGGCGCGGGCGCGCCCAGAGCTTTGCAGATCTTCGAGCTTTGGGTGACGCTGTCGATCAGATCCTTGCCGGCCATCTCATAGTCGACCTCGAGCGCCGCCCAGCGCAGCGCCCAGTCGGGCTTCCACTGGATCTTGCAGTGCCCGCCGGTGACCGGGACCTCGTATTTTTTGCCGTCCTCGTCCTCGAACACGATCGTTCCCGCGTCGGGGTTCCGCTCGAGCGTCGGGACCTGCAGCACCCGCCCGGTGCTGGGGCTGATCGGCAGGAACGGCGAATAGGTCGCGCGACGCTCCGGCCCGAGCGTCGGCAGCATCACCTTCATCACCGCGTCGAACCGCTCCAGCATCCGCCGCAGCATCGGGTCGAACCGTCCCGAGCGGTACACCTCTGTCGAGGACAGGAACTCGTACTCGAAGCCGAACCGGTCGAGAAACGCCCGGAGCCGAGCATTGTTGTGATGCGCGAAGCTCTCATGCTCGCCGAAGGGATCGGGCACGGAAGTGAGCGGCAGACCGAGATGCTCTTTCAGCATCTCCTGGTTCGGCAGGTTGGCCGGCACCTTCCGGAACCCGTCCATATCGTCCGAGAATGCGATCAGCTTAGTCGGGATGTCCGAGAGCGCCTCGAAGGCGCGCCGGACCATCGTGGTGCGGAACACCTCGCCGAACGTGCCGATATGCGGCAGGCCGGAGGGCCCGTAGCCAGTCTCGAACAGCACATGGCCTTTCTCGGGCGGCGTTTTTTCGAAGCGTTTCAGCAGGCGGCGCGCCTCCTCGAAAGGCCACGCCTTGGCCTGCGCCGCCGCCGCCCTCAGGGCCGCCCGGTCGGTCTCGCCGCCTGCGAACTCGCTCGCATCCGCCATGTCTCGCCTCCGCGCGCGCCGCGCGGCTCCTCTGCTCAGCGCCGCAGCCGCCCTTGCGGCCGCCGCGGCCTGAGCCCTAGGCGCGGCCCCGCCCTCCGTCAACCGAGCCGGCGTCGTCGCGCGCGCCGTTGCCAGCGCCCGCATGGCGCGTCATGGTCCGCGCGACCTTGCGCGGCGGGCCTTTCGCCGCGACCGAGAGGAAACCGGAGCCCGCAGAAATGACCAATGTTATGAGCCCGCAGGATGCGTTGATCGCGGTGATGATGGTGATGTCCGCCGCCGACCGCGACATGTCGGACGCGGAGTTGAAGGAGATCGGCGCGATCGTCGACCTGCTGCCGGCTTTCGAAG
>JBCBRF010000066.1:0-18878 GCA_039819865.1 Pseudomonadota bacterium
CTTGATCTGCAGGAAGGGCGCGTTGCCGCCGGGGATCAGGTTGCCGGCGTTGTCGAACAGGCCGTCCTCCTGCTCGGCCGGGGGCAGGCCGTCCGCTTCGTGTTCGGCGACATCAACGGCTCCGGCGTCGTCGAAGAAGATCCCGCTCAGGCGGCCGCCGTTGTCGAACTGGTCGGGCGCCCAGTTGAAGATTTCGACCTCGCCGACCACGCGTTGGACGTCGGAGGCGAGCTTCACGCCGGTCTGCATCAGATCGCGGCCGGTGTTAGCCGTCCCCACCATGGTGCCGGGAGCGACGTTCTTGATCTGCAGGAAGGGCGCGTTGCCGCCGGGGATCAGGTTGCCGGCGTTGTCGAACAGGCCGTCCTCCTGCTCGGACGGGGGCAGGCCGTCCGCCTCGCTTTTGGCGTCGCGGTTCGGGGTCACGCCGTCCAGGGCGGCGCCGAGGAGGCCCGTGTCGCCGATCGAGCCCGAGAACTCGAGGTTCACCTGGCTGAAGTTCAGCACCAGGCTCTCACCCGCGGCGAGCGCGTAGCCGTTGGTCGCGCTGAACTCGAACGGGTCGTTGAAATGGTCGACGCCGTCGAGGTCGTTGTCGGTGTCGTCGCTCGGCGCCTGACCGGCGTAGGCGGGCAAGAGCGGGTTGTCGATCGGATCGCCCGGCTGGAGGACCTCGATGACCGGGCCGTTCTGCTTGTAGATCGCGCCCCAGACGGTGCCGGTGAAGGCGATATTGCCGCCGTAAGGGCTGACGTCGTCGCCGATCGAGGCGAGGCCAAGCGGGGCGCCGCCGGAGTCGACGAACGCCTTGTCCGCAGCGACGGTCCGCGAACCGGTCTCGGTGGTCTGGACGACGCCGTCGGCGTCGCGACCGATGACGAAGTACTCGCCGCCATTGAGGCTCGCCGCGATCAGCGCGCCCTGCATGGTGACGCCCGGCTGGCTGTCGAAGATCGTTGAGGTGTACTCGGTCAGACCGTTGACCGAGCCCTTGCCGGTGTCGATCGCGCCGTCGGTGAAGCCCGCCTCGCGATAGTCGCCCTCGACCGGGTTCAGGGCGTGAACGATGTCCTGGATGTTCGAGGGCAGACCGATCTCGCCGTTCGGGTCGGCAACCAGCGAGTACGCGCCCGGGGTGGTCGGCAGCGTGTAACCGGGGACGAAAGTGTTCGCATAGGTCTCGCCCGGCTCGACCGCGATGACAGTGGCTTCGATGAAGGCGTCGCTGTAGCCGATCGAGGAGAGCCAGCTCACGACCTCGAGGAAGTCGCTGGTCGAGGGATCGCCCTCGGAAGGCAAGTTCGAGACGAGCAGCAGCGCGCCGTCCTTGCCCGAGCTGGGGGAGTAGAGGATGCCGGCGCGCGCGCCCTCCGCGCGGGTCGGGTTCGGGTGGCCGCCATAGACCAGGGTCAGTTCGCCCTTGTCCGGGTGAGTCCACTGGTAGGTGGTCGCGCCTTCCAAGCCGGAGGCGAGCTCACGGCCCGCAAGATCGTCGGAGCGGGTGACTTCGTGCAGCTGGTCCCAGTTCTGAGGATCGAAATCGCCTTCGATCTCCTGATTGTCCTCGACGAACAGGTTCGTCGCAATAAAGCCGTCCGGCGTTCCCGCGAGTTCGGCGTTCTCGGTCGCGTTGGTGTCGCCGTCGGAGTCCTCGCCGGCGGGACGGCCGCCCCAGTTGTCGTTGGCGCCGTTGTCGTAGGTGTAGACGCGCCCGTCCTCGGTCACCTCGACGTCGTAGGCGTTGCGGTAGCCGGCGGAGTAGATCTGGACAGGGCCGTCGGCCGTCGTGATCGCGCTGTTGTAGCCGTCGTTGCCGCCGAACGGATCGTTTTCGGCCGCGCCGTCGCGGGTCGGGTCGTCCAGGGTCGGCAGATCGTAGACGTAGAAGCGGCTCGGGTCGCCAGAGTAAGGGGTCGGCGTGATCGCGTTGATCTGGTCGAGATCGACCTCCAGGATCGCCGCGCTGTAGGGCTGCTCCTGCTGACCGGCGAAGTTGTTCGACGGCGCGCCGGTGTTGGCGTTGCCGCCGTTGGCGACGATCAGGCGCTCGGAGACGAGCTTGCCGTCGACGATCTCTTGAATGACTTCGAGGCCGTTCAGCGCGTGGTTCTCTTCGGAGCGCGCGAGGCCGCGCACGATGTCGAAGGCGACGAAGGAGCCGTCGGGCTGCTGCACCAGCTTGGTGATGACCCCCGAGTTGGTGTCGAGATTGGCGTCGCCGCCGCCCGTGCCGGCGCCGATCCGGCTGTCGGACGAGGTCACGTAGACGACGACCAGAGGATCGCCGTTGGGGAGGGTGACAGGGTCGCCGTTCTCGTCGAACTGGGGCGTTACGTCGATGCCGGTGACCTGGCGGTTAGACGAGCCGTTGGTGGTTCCGTCGTCGTTGTAATTCTGCAGGTCTTTGATCAGACCCAGGGTCTCGGCCTCAGTGACGTAAAAGTTCTGGGTGGCGTCGCCGTCATTCGGGTTCTTGTCCCCGAACGCTACGGTGAGCACTTTGACGTCGCCGTCGACCTCCGTGACGTAGAGGCGTCCATCCGGCCCCCAGACCAGCGCCGTCGGCTGGCTGATCGAGATCTGTCCATTCAGGTCGAGTTCGCTCGCGTGGAACTGGTCGGTCACAGCCATCGTTTTTCTCCCCAAGTGCGCGTTCAGCGTTCCGCCCGCCGCTCGCCTCTGGCTGCGACGGCTCGCCGACGTCCATTCCCGCTTGCGCGCGTTGGTATTAGAGCGCGCTCCCGCATCTCCGAATGGGACGCAGTTCCGGTGCGGCCCTACTAGCGACTCATTTCAGAAAACTACTCAAGGGCCTTGTGCACGGATTTGGCACACTCGACTCGACGACGGGATCGCCTTAGCGGCGCCGATAGGGTCGTTCGGGATCGCGGACCTGCGCGCGCGAAATCTGGCGGCGCGGAGGACAGCGCGTTGAGCCATCGGGCGGAACGTCAATATCTAGCGGCCTGCCTGACCACGCCATCTATAGACCGCCCCTCTGGTGGATCTGGATCGCTGATCGAGCCGGCGGGTCAGCGCTCGGCATCCCGGTCCTTACGGACGCCCCCGCATGCGGCGCCGCGCTCGAAAGGCGATTAACTGTCGCAGGAGAGGAAATTCCTCCGATTGCTCGTATTTTGCGTAAAAGACACTTAATCTAGTAGTTGATCGGGCGCACAAGATTCTTACTTGCGGCGCATCTCCTAGAATAACTTCAATCGTATTCAGGCACTCAATTGTTGCGAGCATTTGGACGGCCGCAGTCTCTGCGAATCCGACCCGGAAGCGCGCCATGTCAAAATGAGACATAGGCGCAAGCAACCGAAGAGCCCCTTAGCTGCGGCGACGCGCGGCGCGCAATAGACGCGCCGATGGCGATCCACCACTCGCACGCCGCATTTCACAGGCGGGAGCAAGTCACGGGAAGGACCGACGCAAGCGTCGCTCGCTTTACTTGCAAAATTTTACACAAACTGACTTTTTAGAAGAAAATTTTTTTACGTCTTTTGTAAAAATGCGAGACGTGCGACAACGATGCGTGTTTTTTATCCGCTTGTTTTGATTTCAATCAAATGGGCGCGCCCCCGGTCACAGAAGCTGTGCACAGCCGGGCCTGGGGGTCGGGAAAACGCATAAGGGAGGAAACGCATGTCTCTCGATGGTGGGACGAATTCGCCTATCAACGCCGAGCAGTATCGTGCGCTGTATGAAGCCTCGATCTCGGATCCCGAGGGGTTTTGGTCGGAACAGGCCAAGCGCCTCGACTGGATCACGCCGTTCACGAAAGTCCGGAACGCCTCCTTCGATCTCGACGCGCTCTCAATCAAATGGTTCGAGGACGGCGCGCTCAATATCTGCGCCAACTGCGTCGACCGCCATGTCGAGACGCGGGGCGAGCAGACCGCCATCCTGTGGGAAGGCGACGACATCCAGACGCGGCGCGCCATCAGCTATCGTGAGCTGCGCGACGAGGTGAGCCGCTTCGCCAACGTGCTCAAGGGCCTCGGGATCGGCAAAGGCGACCGGGTCGTGCTCTATCTGCCGATGATCCCGGAAGCCGCCTTCGCGATGCTGGCCTGCGCGCGGATCGGCGCGGTGCACTCCGTGGTGTTCGCCGGGTTCTCGGCGGACGCGCTCGCCGACCGGGTCAACGACAGCGAGGCCAAGCTGGTCGTGACCGCGGACCACGCCCCGCGCGGCGGGCGGGCGACGAAGCTCAAGGACAACGCCAACGTCGCCCTGCAGCGCTGCGAGGACAGTGTGAAGTGCCTCGTCGTGCGCCGCACCGGCGGGCAGGTCGCCTGGAACCCCGCGCGCGACGTCTGGTATCATGAAGCGGCGGCGGCCGCCTCGACCGACTGCCCGCCCGAGCCGATGAACGCCGAAGATCCGCTGTTCATCCTCTACACCAGCGGATCGACGGGCAAGCCGAAGGGCGTGGTGCACTCCTCGGGCGGCTACCTGCTCTACGCCGCGATCACGCATCAGCATGTCTTCGATTATCGCGAGGGCGACGTGTTCTGGTGCACGGCCGATGTCGGCTGGGTGACCGGGCACAGCTATATCGTCTATGGGCCGCTTGCGAACGGCGCGACCACGCTGATGTTCGAGGGCGTGCCGACCTATCCGGACGCCGGGCGGTTCTGGGAGGTCTGCGCGAAGCACAAGGTCACGCAGTTCTACACCGCGCCGACCGCGATCCGGTCGCTGATGGGCGCGGGGAACGGCTTCGTCGAGAAACACGACCTCTCGTCGCTCCGGGTGCTCGGCACCGTGGGCGAGCCGATCAACCCGGAGGCCTGGCGCTGGTACAACGAGGTTGTCGGGCAGAACCGCTGTCCGATCGTCGACACCTGGTGGCAGACCGAGACGGGAGGCCATCTGATCACCCCCCTGCCCTACGCCGGCGACCTCAAGCCCGGCTCGGCGATGAAGCCGTTCTTCGGGATCGAGCTGGCGGTGCTCGATCCGCAATCCGGCGCCGAGATCACGGAGACCGAGGCTGAAGGCGTGCTCTGCATCAAGGCCAGCTGGCCGGGTCAGATGCGCACCGTCTATGGCGACCATAAGCGGTTCGGCGACACCTATTTCTCTCAGTATCCCGGCTATTACTTCTCGGGCGACGGCTGTCGTCGGGACGCCGACGGCGACTACTGGATCACCGGGCGGGTCGACGACGTGATCAACGTCTCCGGACACCGGATGGGCACGGCCGAGGTCGAGTCCGCGCTGGTCGCGCACGCAAAAGTCGCCGAGGCGGCGGTGGTGGGCTACCCGCATGAGCTGAAGGGCCAGGGGATCTACTGCTACGTCACGCTGATGAACGACGCAGAGCCCTCGGACGAGCTCGCGACGGAGCTGCAGACATGGGTGCGCAAGGAGATCGGGCCGATCGCGAAGCCCGACGTCATCCAGTTCGCCCCCGGCCTGCCGAAGACCCGCTCCGGCAAGATCATGCGCAGGATCCTGCGCAAGATCGCCGAGAACGAGGTCGGGGCGCTCGGCGACACGTCGACCCTCGCGGATCCGAGCGTCGTCGACGACCTCGTCGCCAACCGCGCCGTCAAGTGAGGGGGCGGCCATGATGGATGGACAGCCCTTCGAGGGCGCGCGCACGCGGTCGGCGACGCTGGTGCTGCTCGGACCGCCCGGGGCCGGCAAGGGGACCCAGGCGCGGATCCTGATGGAGCGTCACGGACTGACGCAGCTTTCGACCGGAGATCTGCTGCGGGCGGCGGTCGCCGCCGGCACCGAGGCGGGGCGCCGGGCGAAATCCGTGATGGAGGCCGGGGGCCTCGTCTCGGACGAGATCGTGCTCGCGATCCTCAAGGACCGCTTGGCGGCGCCCGACTGCGCGGAGGGGGTGATCCTCGACGGCTTTCCACGCACCGTGGCGCAGGCGGAAGCGCTCGAGGCCCTGCTTGCGGCCGAGGGCTCGGCGGTCGATGCGGCGGTCTCGCTCGAGGTCGACGACGCGGCGATGGTCGCGCGGATCGCCGGGCGCTTCACCTGCGCCGATTGCGGCGAGGGCTATCACGACGTCGCCAAGCCGCTGGCGCGCGACGGTTACTGCGACCAGTGCGGCGGCCGCTCCTTCACGCGACGGGCGGACGACAATGCAGAGACCGTGCGCGCCCGTCTCGTCGCCTATCACGAGCAAACCGCGCCGCTTGTCGCCTTCTACGAGGCGAAAGGGGTGCTGAGCCGGGTCGACGCGATGGGGCCGATCGAGACGGTCTCCGCAGCGCTCGACCAGGTCGTATCGAATTGCGGGGTCGGCTGATCGCCGCGCTCGCTCTCGTTGACCGCCGGCGGCTCCCGCGCCGCCGGCGGTCTTCCCAACCACCACTAAAGGGAGGAAATCACTGATGCGGGAAAATGGTCAAAATAGCGAATACTGGGCAGCCAACCTCAGATTGGTCGGCGTCTGCCTTGTGATCTGGGCCGTCGTGTCCTTCGGGTTCGGCATTATTCTGCGCCCGATGCTGTCGGGCATTGAATATGGCGGCACCGATCTCGGCTTCTGGTTCGCCCAGCAAGGCTCGATCCTGGTCTTTCTGGTGCTGATCTTCTTCTATGCTTGGCGCATGAACGCCATCGACCGCCAGTACGGCGTCGAAGAATAATACGGGAGGGGAAAGAATGGACCAATACACTCTCAACCTGCTTGTAGTCGGCGCGACGTTCGCCCTCTACATCGGGATCGCGATCTGGGCCCGAGCGGGCTCGACCAGCGAGTTCTACGCCGCAGGCCGCGGCGTGCATCCGATCACCAACGGGATGGCCACCGCGGCGGACTGGATGTCGGCGGCCTCCTTCATCTCCATGGCCGGCCTGATCGCCTTCACCGGCTACGACAACTCCAGCTTCCTGATGGGCTGGACCGGCGGCTACGTGCTGCTGGCGCTGCTGCTTGCGCCGTATCTGCGCAAGTTCGGCAAGTTCACCGTTCCTGAGTTCATCGGCGACCGGTTCTACAGCCAGACCGCGCGTCTGGTGGCGGTGGTCTGCCTGATCGTCGCCTCGGTGACGTACGTTATCGGTCAGATGACCGGCGTCGGCGTCGCCTTCTCGCGCTTCCTCGAAGTGGACAACTCGACCGGCCTGTTCATCGGCGCGGGCGTGGTGTTCTGCTACGCGGTGCTCGGCGGCATGAAGGGCATCACCTACACCCAGGTGGCGCAGTACATCGTGCTGATCATCGCCTACACGATCCCGGCGGTGTTCATCTCGCTGCAGCTGACCGGAAATGCGATCCCGGCGCTCGGCCTGTTCTCGGAGCACACCGCCTCGGGTCAGCCGCTGCTGCAGAAGCTCGACGCGGTGGTCACCGATCTCGGCTTCCGGGAGTACACCAGCCACAACGGCGACACCCTCAACATGGTGTTGTTCACCTTCTCGCTGATGATCGGCACCGCGGGCCTGCCGCACGTGATCATCCGCTTCTTCACCGTGCCGCGGGTCGCCGACGCGCGTTGGTCGGCCGGTTGGGCGCTGGTGTTCATCGCGCTGCTGTACCTGACGGCTCCGGCCGTGGGCGCGATGGCGCGGCTGAACCTGATCGACACCGTGTATCCGAACGGTCCGCAGGCGGAATCCATCGCCTATGACGAGCGTCCGGACTGGATGCGGAACTGGGAGGTCACCGGCCTGCTCAAGTTCGAAGACAAGAACGGCGACGGTCGGATCCAGTGGTACAACGACGGCTCCGAAGCCTATGCGGCCACCGCTACGGCGCGCGGCTGGAACGGCTCCGAGCTGACGGTGAACCGGGACATCCTGGTGCTGGCCAACCCGGAGATCGCCAACCTGCCTGGTTGGGTGATCGCGCTGGTGGCGGCGGGCGGCCTTGCGGCGGCGCTGTCGACGGCGGCGGGCCTGTTGCTCGCGATCTCCTCGGCGATCAGTCACGATCTGCTGAAGGGGGCGCTCACGCCGAACATCTCCGAACAGGGCGAGCTGATGGCCGCACGGATCGCGATGGCCGTGGCCATCGGGGTGGCGACCTATCTCGGCCTCAACCCGCCGGGCTTCGCGGCCCAGACGGTGGCGCTGGCCTTCGGCCTCGCGGCGTCGTCGATCTTCCCGGCGCTGATGCTCGGCATCTTCTCGAAGCGGACCAACAATGTCGGCGCCGTTTGCGGGATGCTCGCGGGCCTCGGCTTCACCCTGGTCTACGTGTTCCTGCACCGCGGCTGGTTCTTCATCCCGGGCACGAACTCCTTCACCGACGCGGCGCCGATGCTCGGCATCACGTCGCTGGCGATCGGTTCGGTCGGCGCGATGATCAACTTCGCGGTCGCGATCTTGGTGTCCCGCGTGACGGCCGAACCGCCGGAGGAGATCCAGGAACTGGTCGAGAGCGTCCGGGTGCCGCGCGGCGCCGGGACGGCGTCGGCTCACTAAGCGTCGCTTGACGTCTCGATCCGGCCCGGGCGCGCCCCGGGCCGGATCCCCCCGATCCGGATCGCGCCCGCGCCGCGAGCGCGCGATCGGATCCACCCTGAGCCGACGCCCGATGATCGGCGGCGGCCTGACACCGGTCTTCGCGCCACACCGGCCTTCGCACCAGAGGCGGATACGCCATGCAGATCCCGACAGATCCGAACGCTCCAGGGGCCGAAGTCGCGGGCGCGACCGCGGCGGACCCGGCGGCGGAGCTCGCGCGGTTTCTCGCCGCTCAATCGCCCTACGCCACGCTTCCGGAGGAGGAGCGCCGACGCCTCGCCGACGCCGCTCGGCTGCTGGGCAAACGCGGCGGCGACGCGATCTACCGGGTCGGCGATCGGCTCGACGGGGTCTTCATCGTGGCCGCGGGCCGGGTCGAGGTTCGCGACGCCAACGGCGCCCATGTCTCCACGCTCGGTCCCGGCAACAGCTTTGGGGAACGCGGGCTTCTGCGCGACGGGATCGCCGCGACGAGCGCGGCGGCGGAGAGCGAGACCAAGCTGATCCTGCTGCCGGCCGAGGATTTCCGGCGCGTCCACCGCGCCCACGAGACCGTGCGCCGCTTCTTCGACCGCAGCCGCGCGCAAGCGGCGCGGCCGCACGACATCGCCTCGACGCCGGTCGGGGAGCTGATGAGCCGGACCCCGGTCACCGGCGACCCGGACCGCCCGGTGCTCGAGATTGCGCAGATGATGCGCGATCGCCGGGTCTCCTGCGTCGTGCTCATCGACGCAGAAGAGCGCCCGATCGGCATCGTCACGAACCGCGATTTGACCGGTCGCGTGCTGGCGGCGGGACTGCCGGGGGAGACGCCCGCGCGCGCGGTGATGACGGCCGATCCGATCACGCTCCCGACCAACGCGCTCGGCGTCGACGTGCTGTTCGAAATGCTCGACCACAATGTGGGCCACTTGCCGGTCGTCGAGGGCGGCCGCCTGGTCGGCGTCGTGACCCAGACCGACCTGACGCGACTGCAGGCGCTGACCTCGGCCACGGTGGCGCGGGAGATCTTCACGGCGCCGGATGTCGAGACGGCGGCCCGCGCGGTCGCGCGGATCCCGGAGATGCTGGCGCAGCTTGTCGAATCCGGGCGTCGACACGAGGTGGTGACGCGCCTGATCACAGACATCGCCGACGCCGCAACCAAGCGGATGCTGTATTTCGCCGAACAGGAACTCGGGCCCGCGCCCGTCCCCTATGTCTGGCTGGCCTGCGGCAGCCAGGGGCGGCGCGAACAGTCGGGCGTCTCCGACCAGGACAATTGCCTGATCATGAGCGACGAGGCGACCGAGGAGCATGCGCCCTATTTCGAGGCGCTGGCCGATCGCGTCACGAAAGGGCTCGCGGCCTGCGGCTACATCCTCTGCCCGGGCGACATGATGGCCTCGAACCCGCGCTGGCGGCAGCCGGTCCGGGTCTGGCGCGCGTATTTTGAAACCTGGATCGCGAAGCCCGACCCGATGGCGCGGATGCTGTCGTCGGTGATGTTCGATCTGCGCGCCATTTCAGGGGACGAAGCGCTCTACGACGCGGTGATCGACGGCGTGCTGAAGCGGGCCTCGAGCAACAGCATCTTCGTGGCCCATATGATCTCGAACGCCGTCGGCCATGCGCCGCCGCTGGGCATGTTCGGCGGGGTCGCGACGATCCGGGCCGGCGAGCATCGGGCGACGGTCGACCTGAAGCATAACGGGGTCGCGCCGGTGATCGACCTGGCGCGGATCTACGCGCTGCAGGGCCGGATCCGCCCGGTGAACACGCGGGCGCGGCTCGAGGCGGCGGTGGAGGGCAAGATCATCAGCCCGTCCGGCGGGCGCGATCTGATCGACGCCTACGACCTGATCGCGGAGACGCGGCTGCGCCATCAGGCCCGACAGGCGCGGGCGGGCGCGCCGCTCGACAATTTCATGGCCCCCGCGACGCTGTCGGATCTCGAGCGCAGCCATTTGCGCGACGCCTTCGTCGTGGTCCGCACGATGCAATCCGCGCTCGGACATGGTCGCGCGGCGGTGATGTGAGGCCCCGCGAAGGGCGCGCCCGCAGCGGATGCGGGGGAGTGAGGAGCAGGTTATGGCGTTTGAGTTGATCGCCGCGGTGGTCTTCGGGTTCGGAACGGCCGGCATCGCGATGCTGCTCAGAAAGATCGCGCCGTCGTTGATCCCGAGATTCGTCGTGCCGGCCTCCGCCGGGCTGGCGATGCTCGGCTTCACGATCTGGAGCGAGTACGCGTGGTTCGATCGCCAAGCCTCGTCGCTGCCCGCGGGCGTGGAGGTGGCGACGACGGCGGCGACGGCCTCGCCGCTTCGGCCCTGGACCTATGTGCGGCCCTTCGTGAACCGGTTCATCGCGGTCGATGTCGGCGGCGCGAAGCGCCATGAGAAGGCGCCGGGCCAGGTGCTGGTCGATCTCTACGTGTTCGAGCGCTACGCGCCGACGGCGACCGCGCCGCTCCTGGTCGACTGCGCGGCGGCGCGGCGGGCCGACATCGCGGACGGCGCGGTGTTCAAGGACGACGGCGCCTTCGCGGACGTGGTCTGGCGCGAGGTCGGCGCGGAGGATCCGCTCGTGCGCACGGCCTGCGCAGCGGGATGAGCCCGTTCAAAACCAATAAGAGCGGTCGGACCAAACCGACCGCCGGGGAGGTGATCGATGACCAAAGACGTGCTTGTCGTCGAAGACGAGGACAGCATCGCTTATGCGTTGCAGTTTCTGATCGAGCGGGAGGGGCATAGTTTCCGCCGCGCGGCCGACGCGGCCTCCGCCCGATCGGAGATCGCGGACAAAGCGCCCGATTTGATCCTCCTCGACGTGATGCTGCCCGGCGGCTCGGGCTATGAGATCTGCCAGGAGGTGCGGCTCGATCCCGCGCTCGAAGGCGTGAAGATCATCGTGCTGACCGCCAGCGGCGACGCCATGGCGCGGCGCAAGAGCCTCGCCCTTGGCGCGGACGCCTTTATCGCCAAGCCGTTCGCCAATGACGAGCTGCAGGGCGCGATGGCGCGCCTGATGGCGGATGCGGCCGCGTGACGGGGGCGGCGCCATGGCCAAACCCCGCTCCCCGCTCCTTGGCGCCGTCTTCGGCGACGTTCGCCGGCTGAGCCTTCGTCTCAGGGTCTTCCTGTTCTTCGCGCTGCTGGCCGCGGCGTCGGTCGCGGCGATCGCGGCGGCGGCCTATTACGGCTACAGACGGCTCGACCCCGAAGCGCCGGCCTCGGCGTTCGTCACCGCGGCGCTTCTCGGCGGGTTCGCCTCCGTCGGGCTCGCGACATGGATCTGGTTTCTGTTCGACGAGCATGTCGCCAAGCCGCTGGTCGCGCTCGCGAGCACGCTGCGATCCTTCGCCCATGCCGATCTGCGCGGTGAGATCGACCCGCAGGTGGCGCGCTATCTCGGGGACCTCGCGCCGGCGGCGGCGGCGGTGAGCGCGGAGCTGGCGCGCAGCCGAGAGGATCTCGATGCGGCGCTGAAGGCGGAGCATGAACGCCTTCTCGCCGAACAGGAACGGCTCGTGGCGATCCTGCGCGACGCGCCGTTCGGGTGCTTTTTGTGCGCCGACGACCACCGGATCGCGCTCTATAATCAGCGGGCGATCGACCATCTCGGGGCCTATGGCGAGGTCGGGCTCGGCCGCAGCCTGCTCTCGGTCCTCAACCCCGCGCCGATCCTCGACGCGCTCGAGCGCCTGCGGCGGCGCGAGGCGCCGGACGCCGCGACCGACCTGGTCTGCTCGACGCTCGACGGGTCGAACAGCTTCCAGGCGCGGATGCGGTTGTTTCGCAATCCCTCCGACAGCGGCGGGCGAGCGGGGTATCTGCTGACCGTGCGCGACGTGACGGAGGAGCTGCGGCGGCTCGGGGCGCGGGAGGCGCTGCTGCGGGACGTGTTCGATCGCCTGCAACGCCCGGCGGCGAACCTGCTCAGCACGATCGAAGCGCTCCGCACGCCCGCCGGGACGGCCCCGGAAGCCCGCGCTCGGCTGCAGAGCGCGGTGGTCGACGAGACGCGCGCGCTCACGGAGGCGGTCAGCGATCTTCGCGAGCGGTACGCCGCCGAGGGGCCGGGCTGGTGGCCGATGGCGGACGCGCCGGCGGGCGACATTTTGGCCTCAGTCGCGGCGCGCATGACGGTGAGCGGGATCAAGGTCGACGTCGATGCGGCGCCGCTGACGCTGCGCTGCGACGGCTACGCCATCGCGCGTCTGCTCGGCGATCTCGTCGAAGCGCAGGCGTCGCGGGATGGGGTCGAGGGCTTGAAGATTACGGCGCGCGCCGAGAGAGAGCCCAAGGAGCACGCAGGGGGGGAAGCCAGGGGGGAAGCCAGGGGGGAAGCCGCGGGGGGCGACGAGGGCGACGAGGCCCAGATCGACATCTGCTGGCGAGGCCCGCCCGCGCCGATCGGCGAGATCGATCGGCTGCTGGACCGCGCGTTGGGAGACGCCTATCGCGGGGTCACGCTCCGGGAATGCCTGCGCCGCCACGGAACCGACATCTGGCCCGAGACCGCCGGGCCGGGCGAGGCCCGGCTTCGGCTGCCGCTCGCCATCGCGCCGCGGCAGACGAAGGCGGCGGCCGGGCCGGAGCGGACGGTGTTCCACGACCTGCGCTTGCTCGAGGCTACTCAGCGCCGCGACCAGCCGCTTCTCAGCGAGCTTAATCTCGTGATTTTCGACACCGAGACGACCGGGCTCGAACCGCATCGCGGCGACGAGATCGTCCAGATCGGGGCGGTGCGGGCCGTGGCGGGGCGGCTCTTGAGCGACGACTGCTTCGACATGCTGGTCGACCCGGAGCGCTCGATCCCGCCGACGGCGACGGCGATCCACGGGGTCTCGAACGAGGACGTGGCCGGCGCGCCCTGCATCGACGCCGCCGGACGACGCTTCCACCAATACTGCCGAGACAGCGTTCTGGTCGCCCACAACGCGCTGTTCGATATGGCCTTTTTGCACAGGCACGCGGATCGGATCGGGGCGCGGTTCGATCATCCGGTGCTCGACACCGTGTTGATGTCGGCGATCCTGTTCGGGCGCTCGGCGCCCCATGATCTCGACGCGCTCAGCGCGCGGCTCGAGGTCGGGCTCCCGGAGCATGCGCGGCACACGGCGCTCGGGGATGCGGAAGCGACGGCGGCGGTGGCGCTCAAGATGATCGCGATGCTCGAGCAGCGGGGGATCGCGACGCTCGACGACTATGAGCGCGAAGCGGCGGCGCACCGCGCGTTTCTCGAGAGAGGCTCGACGGGCGCCGCGTGAGCGGGCGTCAGCCCTCGCGCGCCCGTTTTGCGAGCGCGACCAGGCGTGGGCGCAATTCGTCCGGCGCCGCCAGCGGCGGTTCGAACCAGAGCCGCGCGATCGCGTCGCCGTCGACCAGATCCAGTCCTTCGGGATCCAGGCAGGCGATCCGCCAGGCGCCGTCCGGCCGTCCGAGCAACCGGGTGGCGTAAAGCGCCAGGGCGTCCGCGTGATCCTCGTTCATATGCGCGACCGCGTCCGGCTCCATCGCCTCGAAGGCGGGATCGACCGGCGCTGCGATCAGGTCTTCGGCGGTCAGCGCGTAGGCCTTGCCGAAGCCGCCGTTGAGGGCCCCGCCCTCGACCGCCAAGCGCCAAAAGGCGAAATCGCCGAAATCCGCGTAGAGGGCCGCTTTCGGGTGGCGGGACAGGAAGCGGGCGCGCGCGCGGACCCGCGCCTCGCCTTCGAGCCGCTCGGCGCGGCCGAAGATCGTGATCCGAGGATGCGCCAAGGGGTCCCCGCGCCCCGGCTCGCCGAGCAGCAGGGAGCTCCGGGGATCGTGCTCGAGCGCGCCGAAATGACCCGACAGCCGCGAGATCAGAAAAATCGGCGCGCCGTCCATCGCGGTCGCGATCGAGACCCGGCTCGCCATCGGCGCGCCGCCCTCGGGATCGATGGTGGCGAGAGCGCCGAAGCGGGCGGTCCGGATCAGGTCCGCCGCTTGGCGCCGGGCGTCCGCATCCACCTCGCGCAGCACCGGTTTTCCAGGTTCGGTCACGACAGGCTCCTCGGCTTGACGGCGCCTTTCTAGCAGGGTCGAAGCCGGCGCGCGCCTGTTGCGATCGGGGCGAGCGCGCAAAGCGCCAGATGTGTCAATGGCGCTGTAAGCCGCTGAGATTAAAAGGCGCTCTTGTCACTACTGGCTGGTTCCAGCTCGAAAATCTGTAAAGATCGCCCGATGGCGCGCCAGCCGGTCGCGCCAAGCCTTCGAAGGAGAGCCCCAGCGATGCGCGGGTTGATCGGCGTGCGGATACGCGAGCGTCGGCTGCGGCTCGGGCTGACGCAGACCGAACTTGCGCGGCGGGCGGGCATCTCGCCCTCCTATCTCAATCTGATCGAGTCGAACAAAAGGCCGGTGAGCGGCCGACTGCTCGGCGATCTTGCGGAGGCGCTCGATGTTGCGCTCGAGACGCTCGACGGCAGCGCGGAGCGGCGCCTTCTCAGCCGGCTGACCGAGCTCGCCAACGATCCGGAGATCGGCGCGCCAGACCTGGACCCCGCGACCGCCAACGAATTCATCGCGCGGCACCCGGCCTGGGCGCGCTGCGCGGCGCGGGCGATGGAGCGCTATGCGAGCGCCAGCGACGACATTCAGGCGATGGCGGATCGGCTGTCGCACGATCCGGTGCTGGCCGACGCCGTCCATGCGATGCTGACGGAGATTACGGCGCTGCGCTCGACCGCGGAGATCCTGACGACCACCGACGATCTGAGCGCGGAGCAGCGCAAGCGCTTCGAGGAGATCGTGGGGGAGCAGTCGATCCGACTGTCCGACACGGGCGCGGCGCTGGCGCGCTATTTCGATGATACGCTCGAGGCGCGGCGGCTTCGGGCGCCCGATCTCGATGCGGAGGATCTGCTGGCGGCGCGGCCTCAGCTGGCGGGCGAGATCGAGGCGCTGGCGGACCGGCTGCGGGCGGAGACGGGGCTTGACGCGGTCGGGCTGGCGGGGGCTGTGGAGCGGGCGCGAACGGCGGCGGCGTTGGGGGCCGAACCGCCGGCGCCGCGCTCGGATCTCGCCGCGGCGCTCGCGGAGCGGGCGGTGGCCGAGGGGCTCGGCGACGCGCTCGATCAGCTGCTCGGATCGCTCGGGCGGGACGCGCCCGCCGAGACGCTCTCGCGCGCACGCAAAGAGCTTTCGCGGCGGACGGCGGATGCGCTCCGGGCGCCGGCCGAGACGCTCGGACGGATCGGATCGGCGGTCGACTGGCGGCTCTCGGCGCTCGCGGGCGCGCTCGACGGCGATGGGGGGCTCGCGGCGCGGCGGCTGGGGGCGCTGTCCGACTGGGCGCCGGCCGGCGCGCCGCGGGCGACGCATCTGGAGTGCGACCGGAGCGGGGGCGTCCTGGCGCGGCGCGGCGTCCTCGATTGGGCCCCGCGCGCCCGAGCGCTCACCTGCCCGCAATGGCCCCTGTTCGATCGCGGGCTCCATATCGAGGGACGCGCGGAAGCGCGCGTGACGACCACCGAGGGCTATACGCTGAGGATCGAGGCCGCGCCTCGGGGGGATGGGCGGCGGATCGATCTGATCCTGCGCGAGGATGAGAGCGCCGAGGGGCCGCGACGTCCGATCGGCCCTTCCTGTCGGCTTTGCGGCCACGCCGAGTGCGCCATGCGTCGCCGCCCGCCGCTGATCGGCGAAGCGCGTCGCGAGGGAGGCGGGTGAGGACCGCGGGTGAGGACGGCGAGTGAGGTCGGCGCGCGCGCACCCCGACCCAAATCGGGGGCGCGACGGCGCGTGGTTTGCGTTATCCGCCCGCGGCGCGGTAATCGCTTAGAAAACACGGGGCGGGCCGCAGGCGCGAACCAGGCCGCGCGCCCCGCGCTCCGGGCGCGCCGGATGGCGGATAAGACCGGGCCTCTGGGAGGTGACACCATGTCAGCGACAGTGCTGATCGTCGAAGACGAGGCGCATATCGTCGAGGCGCTCACCTTCCTGCTCGCGCGCGAAGGCTTCGAAGTCCGCGCGCGGAACAACGGGACGGCCGCCTGGGATACGATCCTTCAGACGCCGCCCGACATCCTGATCCTCGACGCCATGCTGCCCGAGCCCGACGGGTTTGAAATCCTGCGGCGGATCCGTTCGCGTGCGGAGCTTGCGACGATGCCGGTCCTGATGCTGACGGCGAAAGGTCAGAAGCGCGATCGGGAGGTGGCCGAGGCGTCGGGCGTCAGCCTGTTCATGACCAAGCCGTTTTCGAACGGGGACGTCGTCGCGGCGGTCAAGAAGCTCGCGGCCGATCGCGCGGCGGAACGGGCATGAGCGGCGGCGCCGAAACGACCGAGGCCCGGGGCGCGGGCGCCGCGGCGCGCCCGCCCGCGAACGACCGCCCCGCGCCGTCCCGGAAGATCCGGGTCCTCGCCCTCATCGCGCCAGCGCTCGGCCTGCTGCTGTTGACGCCGGCGGCCATCGAGATCGTCGCGGCGGCCCGGCTGTCGGCGGAAGCCTATCCGCTCGGGCCGTTTCGCCTTATCGCCTATGTGTTCGGGATCTGGGCGCTTCTGATCGTCGCGGCGGCGCTGTTGGCGCGGCCGCTGCTCGGAGAGCGTCCGGATGTCGGCGAACGCTCGGCGCGGCCCTAAGACCGAGGCGCGGCGATGCTGAGCGCCAACCTAATCATCACGATCGCCATCGCTTATGTGGGCCTGCTGTTCGTGCTCGCCTGGCGGGTGGACCGGGCGCCGGCGGCGGCGCGCGCGCGGTGGCTGTCGTCGCCGCTTATCTACACGCTGTCGCTCTCGGTCTACTGCACCGCCTGGACGTTTTACGGCGCCGTCGGCTCGGCGGCGCGCAACGGGCTCGAGTTCGCGGCGATCTATCTCGGCCCGACGCTGGTTTTCGTCGGCTGGTGGTGGGTGCTCCGCAAGTTGGTGATGATCAGTCGGAGCTACCGGATCACCTCGATCGCCGACATGATCTCCTCGCGCTACGGCAAATCGAGCGCGCTCGGCGTGATCGTGACCCTGGCCGGGATCGTCGCCACCACCCCCTATATCGCGCTGCAGCTGCAGTCGGTGGCGCTCAGCTACGGGGCGATCACGGGCGCGGCGGACAATGGCGACTGGCCGATCGCGTTCTGGATCACGGTGGGGATGGCGGCCTTCACGATCCTGTTCGGGACGCGCTCGCTCGACGAGCGGGAGCGCCATTACGGCGTGGTGGCGGCGATCGCGCTCGAGGCGGTGGTGAAGCTGGCGGCTCTGCTCGCCGTCGGGCTGTTCGCGACGCTGCAGCTGAGCGAGGGAGATCTCTCGAACCTCTGGACCAATCTGGCGGGCCGGATCGACGCGGCCTCGACCGTCGGGCCGCCCGCGGAGGCGTCGGAGGCGCTGCATCTGGCGCAGATCGTGGGGCCGCGCTGGATGACGCTGCTGCTGCTCTCGGCGGCGGCGATCATCTGCCTGCCGCGGGTGTTCCATGTCGCGGTGGTGGAGAACACGAACGAGCGGCATCTGGCCACCGCGTCCTGGATGTTCCCGCTCTATCTGTTGCTGACCTCGGTCTTCGTCGCGCCGATCGCGGCGGCGGGGCTCGCGGCGCAACCCGACGCCAATCCCGACCTGCTGGTCCTCACGCTGCCGCTCGACGCGGGCGCGGAGGCGCTGGCGGTGCTGGCTTTCATCGGCGGCTTCAGCTCCGCCACCTCGATGGTGATCGTGTCGGCGATCGCGCTCTCGACCATGGCGTCGAACCATATCGTCGCGCCGCTCGCGCTCGGGGCGCTGGCGCGGTTCGGGCGCGAGCGCGGCGGCGACGTGCGGGCGGTGCTGCTGACCTCGCGCCGGGTGGCGATCGCCGCGATCCTGGGGCTTGGCTATCTCTATTACGTGTTCGCGACCGGATCGGTCGGGCTCGCCTCGATCGGGCTGATCGCCTTCTGCGGCGTCGCGCAGTTCCTGCCGGCGCTTCTGGCGGGGCTGTTCTGGCGTGAAGCGACGCGGTTCGGGGCCGTGGCGGGGCTGCTCTCGGGCTTCGCGGTCTGGAGCTATGCGCTGTTCCTGCCGAGCTTCGACGGCGCCTTCCTGATCAGCGCGGAGACGATCGCGGAGGGCCCGTGGGGGATCGCGGCGCTGCGACCCTACGCGCTGTTCGGCGTGCGGATCGACGATCCGCTGGTGCATGCGACGCTCTGGAGCCTCGGCGCCAACGTCTCTGCGCTGGTGATCGGCTCTCTGGTGAGCGCGCAGAGCCCGCTCGAGCGGCTGCAGGCGACGCTGTTCGTCGACGTGTTCCGATCCGAGACCCGGCGCGCGCCCAATCTGGTGCGGCGCTCGGCGGCGAGCCACGATCTGTACGTCCTCGGCCAGCGGATCCTCGGGGAGCGCACCGCGCAGGCGCTGTTCCGTGACGAGGTCGTCCACCGAGATCACCGCGCCGCCCGCGATCCGACTCACCATCGCGTGGGCCGAGGCCGCCCCG
>JBCBRF010000067.1:0-18763 GCA_039819865.1 Pseudomonadota bacterium
TGATGGCGCGCCTGGAGCGGATCCAGCCCTCCTACAGCCATGATCGCGGCGATCTGGCCAACACCTACGTCTCGCCGGCCTCCGAGTCCTTCGCCATCGCCGAACGCGTGGGCGAGATGGTGGTCGCAGGCTTCGACGCCGGCGACATGTCGAACACCTACGTCGCGCCGAGCTCGGAAGCCTTCGCGATCGCGGCGCGGGTCGGCGAATTGAGCGTCGCGGGCTTCGACGCCGGCGATCTGTCGAACACCTACGTCTCGGACGCGACGGTTCTGGCCTTCTTCACCCCGAGCGACGAGGCCCCGCAGCAGTTCGCGGCCCTCCCGCTCTGGGACGCGACCGGCGCGACCGGAGACACGCCCGTGCGGCCGCGGGGCTCGCAGCCGCCGGCCGAAGACCCGATCGCCGGCCGCTTCGACTGGTCCGCCGGCGCCGCGGACCGCGCCCTGATGTGGCTGTCGGACCTCTGACGCAGCGGCGCCCGCGCGCCGCTCGCCGACCCCGCCCGCCTGCGCCTCCCGGCGCGGGCGGGTTCCCGCGTCTCGACGCCCCGCGTCGATCGCCCTTCCCCCGCCGGGATCGCTTCGCTACAGACCGCGCTCAGGATCGAGACGTGACTTGAGGATAGCGCGATGGCGGACGGCCAAGCGGCGGGCGGCGCCCCCAACACCGACAACGCCGACTTTCCCAAGACCTTCGACGCGGCCGCCGAAGAAGCCCGGATCGCTCGGATTTGGGACGAGCAGAACTGTTTCCGGGCCGGCGCCAACGCCAAGAAGGGCGCCGACAGCTTCTGCATCGTGATCCCGCCGCCGAACGTCACCGGCTCGCTCCACATGGGCCACGCGCTCAACAACACGCTCCAGGACATCCTGACCCGCTGGCGTCGGATGCAGGGCTTCGACACGCTCTGGCAGCCCGGCCAGGACCACGCCGGCATCGCCACCCAGATGGTCGTCGAGCGCAAGCTCGCGGAGGCCGGAGAGCCCGGACGCCGCGAACTGGGCCGCAAGGCGTTCCTGGAGAAAGTCTGGGCCTGGAAGGAAGAATCCGGCGACACGATCATCAACCAGCTGAAGCGCCTCGGCGCCTCCTGCGACTGGTCGCGCAACCGCTTCACGATGGATCCGGGCTTCCACGACGCCGTGCTTCGGGTCTTCGTCGGGCTCTACAAGGACGGCCTGATCTACCGCGACAAGCGCCTGGTGAACTGGGACCCGCATTTCGAAACGGCGATCTCGGACCTCGAGGTCGAGCCGGTCACCGTTCAGCCGGGCTCCAACCAGGGCAAGCTCTGGCGCTTCCGCTATCCGCTGGCCGACGGCCTGACCTATCGCCATCCGGTCGCCCACGACGACGAAGGCGACGCCACGGACTGGGAGGAGCGCGACTATCTGGTCGTCGCCACCACCCGGCCCGAGACCGTGCTGGGCGACACCGGCGTCGCGGTCCACCCCGACGACGAGCGCTACAAGGATCTCGTCGGCAAGCATGCGATCCTGCCGATCGTCGGCCGCCGCATCCCGATCGTCGCGGACGAATACGCCGATCCGGAGAAGGGCACCGGCGCGGTCAAGATGACCCCGGCGCACGACTTCAACGATTTCGAGGTCGGCAAGCGCCAGGGCCTGCGCATGATCAACGTGATGACGCCGAAAGCGGCGATCACGCTGTTCGAAGACGCCGAGTTCTGGACCGATACGCCCTTCGCCAGCGGCCCGATCAAGGCGAAGAAGTCCAAGAAGGACGACGCCGCCGCCGCGCTCCGCAAGCATTGCGAGGCCAATCGCGATCTGCTGGATCTTTGGTCTCTCGACGGCCTCGACCGCTTCGAAGCGCGCAAACGCGTGCTGGCCATGATGGAGGCCCGCGGCCTCTATGACGGCGCCGACGACAACCCCCACGAGGTCCCGCACGGCGACCGCTCGAAGGTCGTCATCGAGCCCTATCTGACCGACCAGTGGTTCGTCGACGCCGCCACCCTCGCCAAGCCCGCGATCGAGGCGGTCCGCAACGGCGAGACCAAATTCGCGCCCCAGAACTGGGAGAAGACCTACTTCCAGTGGCTCGAGCATATCGAGCCCTGGTGCGTCTCCCGCCAGCTTTGGTGGGGTCACCAGATCCCCGTCTGGTACGGCCCCGACGGCGAGCCCTTCTGCGAGGCGACGGAGAAGGAGGCCAAGGCCGCCGCCAAGGCGCATTACGGCAAGTCCGTGAAGCTCCGCCGCGACGAGGACGTGCTCGACACCTGGTTCTCCTCCGGCCTTTGGCCGATGGGCACGCTGGGCTGGCCGAAGCAGACCCGCGAACTCACGACCTACTACCAGACCGACGTGCTGATCACCGGCTTCGACATCATCTTTTTCTGGGTCGCCCGGATGATGATGATGGGCATGCATTTCATGAAGGACGAGGCCGGCCGCGACGTGCCGCCGTTCCACACCGTCTACATCAACTCCATCGTCACCGACGAGGAGGGGAAGAAGATGTCGAAATCGGTCGGCAACGTGCTCGATCCGCTCGACATCGTCGACGGCTGCGATCTGGAGACCCTGGTCGCCAAGCGGCGCGCCGGCGTGTTCGACGCCAAGAAAGCCGACGCCATCGAGGCGGCGACGCGGAAGCAATTCCCAAAGGGCCTCGAGCCCTTCGGCGCCGACGCGCTACGCTTCGCCCTCGCCGCGCTCGAGAGCCAGGGCCAGCGGGCTCTGAAACTCTCCATGGCGCGCGTCGAGGGCAGCCGCAACTTCGGCACCAAGCTCTGGAACGCCGCCCGCTTCGCCAATCTGAACGGCTGCGCGCCCGACCCGAAGTTCAAGCCAGAAGCGGCGACCCGTACGGTCAACAAATGGATCGTCGGCGAGACCGCCCGCGTCGCCGCCGCCTGCGACGAGGCGCTGGAGAGCTATCGCTTCAACGACTATGCGGCCCGACTCTACGCCCACACCTGGGGGGTGTACTGCGACTGGTATCTCGAGTTCGCCAAACCGCTCCTGCAAGGCGACGACCCGGTCGCGCAGGCCGAGACCCGCGCAACCGCCGCCTGGGCGCTCGAACAGATCTTGAAGCTGATGCACCCGGTCAGCCCTTTCATCACGGAAAGCCTGTGGGAGGCGACCGCCGGTCCCGCCGGGCGCAAGAAGCGACTGGTCCACGCCGACTGGCCCAGCCTCGACGCGGCCACGCTTGCGGACCCCGAGGCGGACGCGGAACTCGGCTGGATCGTGCGCCTGATCGAAGCCGTCCGCTCCGTCCGGGCGGAGATGAACGTGCCGCCCTCCGCCGAGGCGGTTCTTGTCCTGACCGCGGCGGAGCCTGCGGCGACGGCGCGGCTCGAGCGCAACTGGGCCTTGGTCAAGCGCCTGGCGCGCCTGGCGTCCTGGGAGACGGCCGAGAGCGCGCCCAAGGGCTCGATCACCGTCGCGCTCGAAGGCGCCGTCGCCAACCTGCCGCTCGCGGACGTCATCGACGTCTCCGCCGAACAGGCGCGCCTCGAAAAGGCGATGGCCAAGACGCGCAAGGAAGCCGACGGCCTGACCGCCAAGCTCGGCAACGAAGCCTTTCTCGCCAAGGCCCCGGAGGAGGTGGTCGAGGAGCAGCGCGAGCGTCTCGCGGCGGCCGAGGCCGAGTTGGAGAAGCTCTCCGGCGCGCTCATGCGCTTGGCGGAGATGGCCTGAGCCGGCGCCGGCCGTCCCACTGTGATGCGAAGGGCGCGCACCGACCGCGCCACACGCGCCCCGGCGCACGAAAATTGCCATCTTGAAGCCTCCCTGATTACACTTTGATCGGGGATGCGGTTTGCGCGCGCGTTGGCGCGCATCGGGATGCGCAGATCGCGCTCAGGGACGGGGAGCTGGCAGTGTCGCCGACGAATCGAACCACCGCACCGGAGCCGCGTCGTCCTCAGACCGTCGCGCGCCTCGGCCTTTCGGCCGCCTGGGCCAGCCTGGGCGCGCTCGCCCTGGCCGGCCTTATCGCGACTTTTTCCGGCGCGCCCGCCAGGGCGTCGAGCACGTCCGCCGCCATGTGTTCTGCGGAGAACAATGCGGCCTTCATCGAACAATACGGCGACAAGAAAGTCGTCGACAAAACCCGCTTCTATGAGGAGCTGCAGAAGGTCCGCCTGTTCAATCGCTACACCAAAGAGGGGCGGCACTTCATCGGCACCGATGCGATCGTCGACGAGTGGAACGAGAACTATGCGCTCGAGGATCCGGCCATGCTGGCCTACATCCTGGCCACCGCCTGGCACGAGACCGGCACGCGGATGTACCCGATCCGCGAGGCCTTCGCGACCTCCGACGAGGCCGCGATCCGCGCGCTCGACCGCCACTTCAAGAACCGCACGAGTAACATCTACTGGCGTCCCGTGGCCGAGACCGGCCGCGCCTATTTCGGCCGCGGCTATGTCCAGCTGACCTGGGATTGGAACTACAAGAACGCCGACAACTATCTGGGCATCGACCCTGAAGCGCCGGACTACAAGGAGATCTCCTATTACTGGGAGCCCGACAACGCGCTGAAGGAGCGCCCGTCGATCCAGATCACCTACAGCGGCATGTTTCTCGGCTGGTACACGAAGCGGTGCCTGCTGAACTACTTCCAGCCGAACAAGCGCCCGGACTGGGCGGGCGCGCGCCGGATCATCAACGGCGTCGACAAGAAGGAGAAGATCGCCGCCGAGGCGGTCGCCTTTTATGAAGTGCTGAACAAACCCGACGTTCTCGTCCCGCCCGCGGATCTCGCCGAGCGTCTCGCCAAGCGCGAAGCGGACGAGAAGGCTGCGCAGGAAGCCGCCGAGGCCGAGCAGCAGGCGGCCCTCGACGTCGCGCTCGACCGGGCCGCGCTGAAGGACACCCGAGACCGCCTGTCGGACACCGAGCGCCTGGTGCTCGAGCTGCAGAACCGCATCGAGGCGCTTGAGGCCGACCGGCTGGCCCAGCTCGAGCGCAACGCCGCGATCTCCGCCGAGTTCGTGTCGCTGCGCGAGACCAACGACAACGTCAACGCCCAGATCGACGCGCTGGTCGACCAGAACACCGCGCTCCGCAACGAGATCGAGCTTGTCCGCGGCTTCGCGCAGGCCGAGGCGCAGCGCGCCGCCGACACCCGCCGCGCTCTCGTCGAAGAGAACGAGCGTCTCCGCCAGGAGGTGCGCGAGACCCGCGCCGCGATGGAGAACGCGAGTCGCCTGTTCGACGCGCTGCGGACCGACACCCAGACCCGCCTCGACGATCTGGCCGCGCGGGTGCGCCTCGCGAACGAGCGCACGCTTTGGGATTTCATTTTCGGACGCAGCCCGAGCGACGACGGCTGAAGCAGCGCCGCGCCCATCGGGGGAGGAGATAGACCAATGGTTCACATGATGCTCAACCGCTTTCGCGCCGGCGCGACGGCCCTGCTGGCGGCCGCGGCGACCACCCTCGCGCTCGCCGGGCCGGCCGCCGCACGTGACTTCCAGGAGGTGACGATCGCACTGGATCTCGCCACCGGCGCGTTCGACGCCAGCGTCGTTATCGGCGGCCAGACCTTCCCGATCGAATCGGCCACCCAGATCCAGGACGGCGTCTTCGCCAAGATGGATCTGTCGGTCGCGCTGAAGGACCCCGCGGTCGCCGAAGGCGTGCGTCGCCGGCTCGAAAGCGGCTTCACCGACGAACCGTCGGGCTGCACCGCCGGCAATTACGGCCCGCTCGATATGGAGGATGGGCTCCGCTATTTCTTCGAGACGCCGACCTCTGAAGGTCGCGTGCTCGCCTCCTTCTATCCGGGCAACCGCTCGACCCACTGGGCGAATGACGCGTTCTGCGAGTACAGCGAGGAGCTGGGCAATGGCGGCGCGGTTCTGCGCATCACCGGCTACTATTTCGTGATCTACCGCCAGATCGAAAACGCGCAGTACATCCAGCTCCGCGCGGTCACCCTGACCCCGAACGAGACCGACGCCCTGACCAACCCGGCCCCGGGTCAGTAACCCGCATAGGGGCGCGCGTCGCGAACGCGAGCCCCGCCTCCGCCCAAGCGCGGCGGCAGGGCTTTTCATTGGAGAAACCGCCAGCCCGCCGCGTAACGGACACGACGCGATCCCGATCAGCGCCGTTCAGCCGATCAAATCTGCTTGGCCGTCTCACGCAGCTGGAACTTTTGGATCTTGCCGGTGCTGGTCTTCGGCAGCTCGCCGAACACCACTTTCTTCGGGCATTTGAAGCCCGCCAGATGCTCCCGGCAGAATGCGATCAGCGCCTCCTCCGTCGGCTTTGGCGCGTCGGGGTTCAGCTCGACGAAGGCGCACGGCGTCTCGCCCCATTTCTCGTCCGGCTTCGCCACCACCGCCGCCGCCATCACCGCAGGGTGCTTGAACAGCACGTCCTCCACCTCGATCGACGAGATGTTCTCTCCGCCCGAGATGATGATGTCCTTCGAGCGGTCCTTGATCTCGACATAGCTGTCGGGGTGCGCCACCGCGAGATCGCCGGTGCGGAACCAGCCGCCCGCGAACGCCGCCGCCGTCGTTTGGGGGTTCTTGAGATACCCCTTCATCACGATGTTCCCGCGCATGAAGATCTCGCCGAGGGTCTCGCCATCGGCCGGGACAGGCTCACCCGTTTTCGGATCCGCGACGATCACATCCTCCTGCACCTCGTAGTTCACGCCCTGACGCGCCTTGATCCGCGCCTGCTCGGCGATCGGCAGGTCGGACCATTCCGGCGCCCAGGCGCAGATCACCGCGGGGCCGTAGACTTCCGTCAGCCCGTAGACATGGGTCACCTCGATGCCCATGCCCGCCATCCGCTCCAGGATCGCCGCCGGCGGCGACGACGCCGCCGTCATCATCTTCACCTGATGGCCATAGGCCGGCCGCTCCGCCTCGGGCAGGTTGGCCATCATCCCCATCACGATCGGCGCGCCGCAAAGATGGGTGACCTCATGCTCCGCGATCGCCTGAAAGATCGCCTTCGCCTCGACCCGGCGAAGGCACACATGCACCCCCGCGAGCGCGGTGATCGTCCAGGGAAAACACCAGCCGTTGCAGTGGAACATCGGCAGCGTCCAGAGATACCGTGCGAAATGCGGCATCGGCCAGGTCACGACATTGCCGAGCGCGTTCAGATAGGCCCCGCGATGCGAATAGACGACGCCCTTCGGATCGCCCGTAGTCCCTGAGGTGTAGTTGAGCGAGATCGCTCGCCACTCGTCGTCCGGCGGGCCGTACTCGAACGCCGGATCGCCCTCCGCCAGCAGCGCCTCATAATCGAGCGCGCCGATCCGCGGCCGCGCGCCGGCCGCCGGGCCTTCCCAGACCGGATCGTCGATATCGACCACCAGCGGCCGCAGCTCTTCCGGCAGCATCGCCAGCGCCGCCGCCGCGGTCTCCGAGAACTCCCCGTCGACCAGCAGCGCTTTGGCCTCGCCATGGTCGAGAATGAAGGCGACCGCCTCCGCATCGAGCCGGCAGTTGATCGCGTTCAGCACCGCCCCGGTCATCGGCGCGCCGAAATGCGCCTCGACGAATTGCGGGATGTTGGGCGCAAGGATCGCCACCGTATCGCCGAGCCCGATCCCGCGCCGCGTGAGCGCGGAGGCCAGCCGCCGGCACCGCGTCTCGACCTCGCCCCAGCTCCGCCGCACCGCGTTCTCGCCGAAGCCATGGAGCGTCGCCAGCCGATCTGGATGCGTGCGCGCGGTCCGACGGAGCAGCGACAGCGGCGAGAGCGGCGTGTGGTTGGCCTCCGTCCGCGCCAATTCGGGCGCTTCGTATTTCGCAGGGCCTGACCGGGGGGAGAGTTTCAGCGTCATCGCGGTGCGCCTCGACCGTTCGCGAGCATCGGTGGCTCCCGTCTCAGGGAGAACGCCTCTGATGCCGCGTTCGCGAAACGCCTGCAACCGCGACGATCCCGTGACGCGCCCTCCGCGCCACGAAACGGAGCCGAGCGAGGCTCGGTTACGGTCCGGAGGCGCCCCCGCATTGACGCGCCTCGACCGGTTTGAGAGCCCTGACGCGTCGGACCGCGGCGCGAACTCGATAGGGACGCCGGTCGCGCCGATCGTTGCGCGCGGAATGAAAGAGGCTAGCGCGCGACGACGACGAGGGTCGACGACCACGCCGCGAGGGCCGTCAAGGGAGGCAGGGATGTCCGCACTGGGGAGTTTCGTTGTCCGCGCGCTGGTCGGGATCGCCCTGACCTTCGTCACGCTGGTGTTCGAGATCGTGCTGGCCTTCGCGGTCTACATGTGGCTCGCGATCAACCACGAGGATCTGTTCGGCTGGATGGTGCAGCAAGCGGGCGGCGTGCTCCGCTGGGCGGCGGAGCGGATCGAGGTCAGCTACCCGGACTTCGCGGTCCAGGCCTATGGCACGCTTCTGGGAGAGCTCGGGCCGAAGGCGGTGCTCCTCCTGTTCCTGGGCCTGTTGGCGAGCGGCATCATCCGCCTTGTTCGCTGGATCGTCTACGGCATGATCCGCCGCGCCGGCCTCGGCCGCGGCGACGGTCTCTGAGCGCGTTAGGTCGCGGGCGCGGAGACGCTGGAGGTCTCCGGTCCGGGTCCCCGCCCCCTGCCCTCCAGGCGTCGATCGCCCCCTTCGCTGAAATTCGGTCCGCTGGACCGGCCCTTTGGGCGTACGGCGACTGAAATCGATCCACTGGATCGATTTCCAGGCGTCGCCGAACTCCGGGCGCTCGGGGTCTCCGACCAACCCTTCGCTGAAATCGGTCCACTGGACCGATTTCCGGGCGCTCGGGTTTCTCGGTGGTGAGCCAGAGCGGAGGGCGCCCGCCGACCGGGCGCGCCGCGCGTCCCGCGCGCGACGCCCAGGCCGATGGCGAGGCCTCGATGGCCGAGCCAGCGGCGCCCCACCCAATCAAACCGATGGCGAGGCCTCGATGGCCGAGACGGCGGCGCCCCACCCAACCAAGCCGATGGCGAGGCCTCGATGGCCGAGACGGCGGCGCACCCAACCAAGCCGATGGCGAGGCCTCGATGGCCGAGACGGCGGCGCTTCCATCAAACAGGCGGCGGCCGCTCCCGCGCCGATCGCTCACCAGAGCGCGTCGATCAGCCGGCCCACCCCGTTCCGCACCGGATCGACGGTCGGCAGCCCGATCTCCGCTTCGATCCGCTGGAGCGTCTCCGCAGCCTCCGCCTCGGACAGCTTCGCGGTGTTGACCGCCGCGCCCACGAACCGCGCCGCCGGGTTCGTCAGCCGCGCCATCCGCTGGCCGAGCTCCATGGTCTCGGCGAGCGACGGGATCGGATAGTCGGGCAGCCCCCGCATATGCGTCCGCGTCGGCTCATGGCAGAGCACCAGCGCATCCGCCTGCGCGCCATGGATCAACCCGGCCGTGACGCCCGCAAAAGACGGGTGGAACAGCGACCCCTGCCCCTCGATCAGGTCCCAGTGATCGGCCGCGTTGTCGGGCGAGAGATGCTCGATCGCGCCGGCGATGAAATCCGCCACCACCGCGTCGAGCGGCACGCCCGCCCCCTCGATGAAGATCCCGGTCTGCCCAGTCGCCCGGAACGTCGCCGTCATCCCCCGCGCCTGCATCTCCCGCGCGAGCGCCAGCGTCGTGTACATCTTCCCGCAGGAGCAGTCGGTGCCGATCGGCAGCAGCCGCTTCCCGCTCCGCTTCCGCCCGTTGGCGATCGGATACGCCTCCTTCGGATAGCGCACATCGATCAGCCGGCGTCCGAGCCGGTCGGCCTCGGCCTGGAGCACGGGCACGTCCGTCAACCGGTTGTGGAGCCCCGCCGCGAGGTCGAACCCGGCCTCGAGCGCGTCGAGCAACACGGCGATCCACGCCTCCGAGATCACCCCGCCCCGGTTCGCGACCCCGATCACCAGCGTCTCCGCGCCCTTCGCCCGCGCCTCTTCGAGCGTCAGATCCGGGACGCCGAGATCCGCCTGGCAGCCCGGCAACCGGAGCTGGCCGAGCGCATGCTCGGGCCGCCAGTCTTTCACGCCCTGCGCGACCTTCGCGGCGAGCGGATCCGGCGCGTCGCCCAAAAACAGCAGATACGGGGTCTTGAGCAGCATTGGCGAACCTCCTGGCGCGCGAGCGCGGATCCTCCGTCGGGCTGTCCGAACGAGGTCGCGCGGGAACCAACGACCGATGGACGGCCGCATTGCGCCACCTCAGCGCGTTGAGGACCATCGTGCAACGCCTCAAGCGCGGCTCACCGGTCGGCGGCGCCGTCCGACGGGCCCTCTGAGCCGCCGTCCGGAACGCAGCCGCCAAGCCGCCGGCGCCGCCGCGCGACCAGCTCCGCGACGATCCAGATCAGCGCGCCGAACGCGGCGATCGGCGCCGTGACCAGCCCGAGCCAGCCAAACACGGCCATCGCATCGAGCGCCCCCCCGATCTCGACGCCCGCCAGCGCGCAGGCGTTTGCGAAACCCTCGTGGAGCGCGCAGCCGCCGAGCGCCGCCAACCCGGCGGCGAGCAGCACGGACAGGATGGGCGAAAGCGCCAGCACGAGCGCCCCGCCCATGATCCAGCGAAACCGCGAGAGCCGCATGCGCGGGCCCTCCGCCGGAGCACGTCAGGTGAGCGCCTCGACCACCACCGCGATGCCCTGCCCGCCGCCGATGCACATGGTGGCGAGACCGTGCTTGCCCCCGGTCCGGCGCAGCTCGAACAACAGCTTGGTCAGGATCACCGCCCCAGAGGCCCCGATCGGGTGTCCGAGCGCGACCGCCCCGCCGTTCGGGTTCACCTTCGCCGGATCGAGCGCCAGCTCCTTCGAGACCGCGCAGGCCTGCGCCGCGAACGCCTCGTTGCTCTCGATCACGTCCAGATCGTCGACGGAAAGCCCCGCGCGCTTCAACGCCAGCCGCGACGCGGGCGCCGGCCCCATGCCCATTTCCGACGGCTCCACACCGGCGAGCCCATAGGCGAGGATCCGCGCCATCGGCTTGGCCCCGCGCCGCTCGGCCTCGCGCCCCGACATCAGCACCACGGCCCCGCCGCCGTCATTGATGCCAGACGCGTTGCCCGCGGTCACCGAACCGTCCTTCTGGAACACCGCGCGGAGCTTCTGCATGTCTTCGATCTTGGCGTCTTTTCGGACATGCTCGTCCTCTTCGAACGTCACGGTCCCCTTGCGCGTGGCGATCTCGACCGGCGCGATCTGATCCTTGAAGCGACCGTCGGCGATCGCGGCGGCGGCGCGCCGATGGCTCTCGAGCGCGAAGGCGTCCTGGGTTTCGCGATCGATCCCGTAGCGCTTGGCGACATTCTCCGCCGTGACGCCCATATGGCCGTGGCCGAACGGGTCGTGGAGCGCCTGCAGCATCATGTCGACCGCATGCGTGTCGCCCATCTTCTGGCCCCAGCGCGCGGCCGGCACCAGATAGCCCGAGCGCGACATGCTCTCCGCCCCGCCCGCGAGCGCGACGTCGGCGTCCCCGAGCATCACCATCTGCGCCGCGGAGACCACCGCCTGCAGCCCCGAGCCGCAGAGCCGGTTCACCGTGAGCGCATGCGCCTCCTTCGGCGCGCCGGCGCCCATCGAGATCACCCGGCTGATGTACATGTCCTTCGGATCGGTATGGATCACGTTGCCGAACACCGAGGCCTGGACCTCGGCGCCCTCGACGCTGGCGGCCGCGAGCGCCGCCTTCGCGGCGGTGATCCCGAGATCGGCCGGGGCCACGTCTTTCAGCCCGCCGCCGAAGCTGCCGACCGCGGTGCGGCGGGCCGAGGCGATGTACACGTCTTCCGTCATTCGAGCGTCCTCCCGTGCGTCCGCCGACCGCGCCGACGGCGTCTGTCGCGGCAGCGTGCCACAGGCCGCGCCGCTTGCGCACCGGGGAGCGCCCGCGCTCCGACGCCGCAGCCGTTCAACGGGTGCGGGGATGGCGGGCGCGAGAGACCTTGACGCAGACGCGCGGCTCGGCGGAGGCGTCGCGCGCTTCCATCGTCGGCGGTATCGGGCCCCTCAGACGCGCGCGGCGAGCAAGCGGAACCCGGCGACGGTGAAGAGCACGCCGAAGGCGCCCTCGATCCATCGCCCCACGCGAGCATAACCGCGCCGGATGGCCGCCGTGGCGAAGAGGGCGCCGTAACCCACAAAGACGACGGCGGAGGTCAACGACAGCGCCGCAAAGAGCCCCCAAATCTCGATCGAAGGCGCTCCGGCGGGCAGGGCCACGGCATAGACTGCGCCCCATGAAAGGATCGCCTTGGGGTTGGTGATATGGATCAGCAGCCCGGTCAGAAACGCGCGATGGACTGGCGGCCCCGTTTCTGCGCGCGGCGCGGGTCGGATCGCGCCCTTCAGCGACTTGTAGCCGAGCCAGATGAGATAGAGCGCGCCGGCGATCCGCAGCGCCTCCGCCGTCCAAGCGTAAGAGAGCATGAGAGCGGAGACCCCGAGCGCGGCCGCCACGCCCCAAAGCGCCGATCCGCACCACACGCCGAAGCCCGTCGCGAGGCCCGCGCGTCGACCATACCGCATAGCGGCGCTCGAAATGGCGAGCGTGGCTGGACCAGGACTGCCGCCGGCGAGCGCCCAACCCAGAATCAGAAGCGAAAGCGACATCGTCATAGCTCAACCCTTAACGCCGTCGTCTCGAACTGGCCAGTTCGCCAAGCCAGACGCCCCGCCGGTTTGGCTGCGGAACTTGGCGCTTGCAGCCAGTTTCCCGCCGCCCGCGCCGCGCCTCTCCCTAGGCCCGAGAGCCGCCGCATGTCACTCTCACGGCCGGCAGAAGCGCCGATCGTTCTGGACGGCCCGCCGCCAAATGGTCTAGTCGGTAGTCCATGAAAATGCTCAACGGAAAGCGCGTGCTGGTCACGGGCGGCGCCAAAGGCGCGGGGGCGGCGTCCGTTCGGCTGTTCGTCCAGCAGGGCGCGCAGGTCGCCTTCGTGGATCGTGATGGCGCGCCGGGCTACGCCCTGGAGAAGGAGCTGAACGCCGCGTCGACGGTCTGCCATTTCAAGGAATGCGACGTCTCGACCAAGGAGGGCGCCGACGCCGCTTTCGCCCTGGCGATGGAGCGCCTCAACGGCGTGGACATCCTCTTCAACCACGCCGGGATCATCATCGTGAAACCCTTCCTCGACCACACGCTTGAGGAATGGCAAAGCTTGATGGACAATAACGCCAAGAGCGCCTTCATGATGTCGCAGCTGGTTTTGCCGGGTATGCTTGAGCGGGGCAAAGGCGTGCTTGTTTTCACCTCGACCACCGGCGTCAAGGCGGCGACGCACCTCGAGTCGGTGTACTGCGCGTCCAAGACGGCGATGCACCAATTGGCCAGATCCATTGCGGTCGAGTACAGAGATCAGGGAATTCGCGCGAACGCCTTGTGTCCTAGTTTCATTCGTACCGCGCATGGCGAGCATGAAATAGAACAGCTGCGCAGCTATGGCGTGCTGGCGTCCGAAAATGACGTGAACATCATGCAAGGGCGGATCTGTGAGCCGGAAGAAATCGCGCAAGTTGCGCTGTTTCTCGCCTCGGATGCGTCCAGCTTCGTCAATGGCGCGGAGCTCTTCGTCGATAATACGTTCACGGCGGTCTGACCCGTGCTCTGGGGGCTCAGGCCGGTCGAGCACCAGGCGACGTATGACGCCACGGTCGATCTGCTTCGACGTCAGGTGCACTCTGGGCTGCTTTTGCCGGGCGAGAAACTGCCGGCTGAACGGCGCCTTTCCGAGGATCTCGGCGTCTCCCGCGTCACCTTGCGCGAAGCGCTGCGCGTGCTGGAGGCGTCAGGCTACATCACCACCCGGCGGGGCGCCCATGGCGGGGCCTTTGTCACCAGCGCCGAGGCGTTGGCGGACATCGCCCGCCGCCGCATCTCCCGCGCGCCGGCTGAGGCGATGCGGGTCCTGGAGTTCCTCTGCATCGCTGAGCACGGGGCGGTTCGCTACGCCATCGATCGCTGCGGCGTGCCGGAAACCAAGCGCATGGAGTACGCGATCACGCTTATGCAGGATGCGCCGTCGCCGTCGCATCTCAAGCAGGCAGAAACGTACTTTCATCTCGCCCTCGGGGACGCCACGCACAATCGCATGCTGGCCCGTGGGATCGACGATGCGCTGTGCAGCCTCTTCCTGCCGCCGGAAGAGCGTGCGTTCGAGACGGCGAAAGAGGCTTCGGTTGGCGAGCATATCGGCTGCTTCGACGCGCTACAGGCGACCGAAGCCCCGCTGGCGACCGCCCATCTCGCGCGCGTGCATGACGCCTACTGGGCGCGGGTGCGCGCCATCACGGGACCAAACTCCTAAATCGTCCCTTCTGTCGCAGGTCAGGCCTGTTTCGCCCGATTGACATCCGTGCGTCCGGATTCAATGGTGCTAAGACCAGTCCAATAGACCGAGGACAGAATGGACGGGATGAGGCGAGAATCGTCGGTCGCCGGGCGGCTGGCTGGCAAAACCGCGGTGATCACCGGCGGCGCTGGCGGCATGGGACGGGCTGCGTCGATCCTGTTCGCGGCGGCCGGGGCCAAGGTCGCGATCTTCGACATTCAGGAGCGGGCGGGGCGCGAGACCGTGGCGGAGATCGAAGCCGCCGGCGGACAAGCGGTCTTCGTTCGGACCGATGTGTCGGACACCGACGCGGTGCGCGCGGCGCTTGCGGCCACGATCGACGCGTTCGGCCCGATTACGACGCTGTTCAATCACGCGGGCACGCTGATCGCGAAACCGATGCATCGCACGACGGACGTGGAGTACCGCAGGCTCATGGACGTCAACGCGACGTCCGCCTTCATCGTCTGCCGCGAGGTCGTGCAGCACTTCCTGGAGCATGGCGGCGGCGACATCGTCATCACCTCCTCCATCGGCGGGGAGAAGGGCTTCGCCTTCGAGAGCGCCTACTGCATGTCCAAGGGCGCCGTGCTGCAGCTGGCGCGCTGTATCGCCGTCGAATACCGCGACCAGGGGATCCGCGCCAACGCGGTCTGCCCAGCTTTCGTGAAGACCGATCACGGCCTGCGGGAAATCGAAGAACTCGATGGCCTGGGGCAGAAGTGGAACGAGGCGGATCTCGTCGCTGTTCAGGGCCGTATCTGCGAGTCCGAAGAAGTCGCGGCAGCCGCACTCTTTCTCGCCTCTGATGAGGCCAGTTTCATCAATGGCGCGGCGCTGTATGTCGACAATGGCTGGTATGCGCGTGGGTAATCACCCTGAAAGTGGAAGGAGTGCGTGATGAGATCGAGTATTCTGGCTTTGGCGGCCGCGTCGACGATTGCGACGGCGCCGTCAGTTCTCGCCTTTGAGGCGGAGTCGACCGATCCGATCAAGGTGATGATCTCGGACTGGTCCTCGATCCTCGTCCACACCGAGATCTTGAACATCATTCTCTCGACTTACGGCTACAACGTCGAGACCGTGGTCGCCGATGACAGCGCCCGCTATCCGGGCTTTGAGAGCGGCGATCTGCACATTGCGCTGGAGACGTGGGAGACCACCCAGGGCGAGGCGTTCGCCAAGTCCGTCGCCACCGGTAAGGTCCTCGACATGGGGGAGCTTGGCCCCCAGGCCAAAGAGGACTGGTGGTACCCCGCCTACATGGCTGAGGCCTGCCCGGGCCTGCCCGACTGGACGGCGCTGCGCGACTGCGCCGACGCCTTCGCCACCGCCGATACGGCGCCGAACGGGCGGTACCTTAGCGGCCCGGTGAGCTGGGGCGGCAATGACAAAGAGCGCGCCGAGGCGTTGGGCCTGCCTTTCGAGGTCGTCCATGCCGGCACGGACGCTGCGATGTTCGCCGAGTTGAAGTCGGCCTATGAGCGGAAAGCGCCGATCATGCTGTGGATCTACGAGCCCCATTGGGCGCCCGCGATCTACGAGGGCAGCTATGTCGCGTTCCCGAAGTCGGAGCCCGCTTGTTACGAAGATCCCGCTTGGGGCCCCAACCCGAACGCAACGTTTGACTGCGGCAAACCCGAAGGCTGGATCAAGAAAATGGCGTGGGCCGGCGGCGAGGAGATTTGGCCTTGCGCCTATGAGATCGTCCGTAACTTCGAGATGACGGGCCAGGAAGTCGGGACCCTGGTCTACAAGATCGACGTGGAAGGCATGTCGGTCGAAGACGCGGCCATGGAGTGGGCCACCGAGAACGAAGCCGAGTGGCGCGGCTGGGCCGCCTGCGCCGAAGGGTGAACGGGCCGTGGACCGTCATCCAAAGTCGGTCCTCTCGCCCTACGGCGGGGTCGGTCGGACGCCCGGCCCCGTCCTGACCGCAGCGATGGCCATGGGCCTGCTCGCCGCGCTGATCGCCTTTTTGCCGCCCCCGTTGCGAGACGTGCCCGACGCGCTGATCGTCCCGCTGCCCCGGTGGGTGACGGATGGGCTCGAGTGGCTGGTCCGGGGCGTCACTGTCGGCGGGGTGACGCTCCAAGACGTCACCCGGGTGATCGCCCGCGCGTTCGAGTGGCCCATTGATGCGCTGATGGTCCTGCTGTCCGAGGGCGTCGTCACCGGCGCCGGGTTCAACAAGACGCAGGTCGCGCCGCCGCTCTCCTGGCTCGGCGTCATCATCGCCGCCGGCTGGCTGGCCTGGCGGGTCGCCGGCAGGCCGGTCGCGGCGCTGACCGCGTTCGCGGGCGCCTACCTGGTCACCTTCGGCTTTTGGCCGTCGGCCATGGCGACCCTGTCGAGCGTTCTGCTCTGCGTCGTCATCACCATGGCGCTGGGGCTGCTGCTCGGCATCCAGTCCTACCGCTCCCCGGGGACGGAGAACGTCACGCGCGGCGTCATGAACGTCATGCAGACCGTGCCGATCTTCTCCTACCTCATCCCCACGCTGCTGCTCTTCGGCTACGGGCCGAGCGCCGCCCTATTCGCTACGATCGTCTATGCGCTGCCACCCATCGTGCACGCCACGGTCCTGGCCCTGAAAGCCCTGCCCTCCGAGATCCGCGAGTTGGCGCAAATCACCGGGTGCACTCGGCGTCAGACGCTCTGGCGTGTGGAGATGCCGGTCGCGGTGCCGGGGCTGGCGATCGGCCTGAACCAGGTCGTCATGATGACGCTCAACATGGTGATCATCGCGTCGATGATCGGCGCCGGCGGGCTCGGCTATGACGTTCTCCGCGCCCTGCGCCGGCTCGATATCGGCGCCGGGCTGCAGGCGGGCCTTGCGATCGTCGTGCTCGCCATCGTGCTCGACCGCATCACGCAGGCGATGGCGGTCAACCTGTCCCAGGGGCGGAAGCGGGTGATCCGGCGCTGGGACGCGATCGGAATTCTCGGCGTGCTCGTCGCCGCCACGGCGCTCAGCCTTCTGGTCCCGGCGCTCTCCGCCTGGCCGCAGGCCTGGACGCTCAGCACCGCCGGTTTCTGGAACGACCTGGTCGAGTGGATCAACCGCAACGCCTTCGACGTGCTCGAGGCGGTGCGGACGACGGCGCTGCTCTACGCGATGTATCCACTGCGCGATCTGTTGCTCGCGCTGCCTTATCCGGTGGTGATCCTGGGCCTGGCGGCGCTTGGCGGGCGCCTCGGCGGGCCTCGGGTCGCGCTGACGGTGGGGGCGCTCATGACCTTCATCGCCATCGTCGGCTACTGGGACGCTGCGATGGTCTCCGCCTATCTCGTGGCGATCTCGGTCTTTTTTGCTCTGTTGATCGGCGGGCCGCTCGGCGTCTGGATCGCCAATCGGCCGCGCCTTCATGAGCCGGCGCGCCTGGCGCTCGACACGCTGCAAACCTTGCCCACCCTGGTCTATCTGCTGCCGGCCGTGATGCTGTTTCGCAATGGCGACTTCTCGGCGTTGATCGCCGTGCTGCTCTATGCCCTGGCGCCCGCCGTTCGCTACACGATGCAGGGGCTGCGCACGGTGCCGACGGACCGGCTCGAGGCGGCGGAGATGGCTGGCGCGACCCCATGGCAGAAACTGCGCCTTGTTCAGCTGCCCTCGGCCGCGCCGACGCTGATCCTCGGGTTGAACCAGACCATCATGATGGCGCTGTCGATGCTGATCATCGCCGCCCTCGTCGGCACCCGTGAGTTGGGTCAGGAGGTTTTCACGGCGCTTTCGCGGGGCGACACAGGCGAAGGGGTTGTGGCGGGGCTCTGCGTCGCCGCGCTCGCGCTGACCTGTGACGCGATCCTGAAATCCTGGAGCGCCCGGCTGCGCCATCATTGAGCGCGGCCCTCTTACCGAGAGCACATCCCATGGCAAGCGTCATCGCCCCCCTCGCAGAGCCGTCCCAAGACGAAGCTTTCCAAGCCGACGCTGTCCAAGACGACGCCTTGCAAGACGACGCCGCGATCTCGGTGCGGGGGTTGTGGAAGGTCTTCGGCGCCACGGCGGCCGAATTCCAACGGGCCGGCGGGACGCTTTCGAACAGCGCCTGGGTCGGCGCGGTGCAGGACGCCGCGTTCGACATCGGGCGGGGCGAGGTCTTTGTGATCATGGGCCTTTCGGGGTCCGGCAAGTCGACGCTGCTGCGCTGCATGACCCGCCTGATCGAGCCCACCGTGGGTGAGGTGTTGTTGGGCGGGGAGAACATCCTGGCGGCGTCGCCGGCGGCGCTGATGGCCATGCGTCGACGCTCCATCGGCATGGTGTTTCAGCATTTCGCGCTGCTGCCGAACCGCAACCTGCGCGACAACATCGCGTTCCCTCTGGAAATTCAGGGTGTTGAGAAGGCGACCATCGCCGCACGGGTCGCCGAGCTGATCGACCTCGTGGGTCTTGCCGGCTTCGAGGAGCGGTTCCCCTCGGCGCTCTCGGGCGGACAGCAGCAACGGATCGGCATCGCCCGATCGCTCGCGACCGATCCGGAGTTTTGGTTCCTCGA
>JBCBRF010000068.1:0-18588 GCA_039819865.1 Pseudomonadota bacterium
CCGCTTCCCCGATCCCGCGACGGCGGCTCCGTCGAGAGCTCCCGAAGCGCCCGGAGTTCGACGGCGCCCGGAGATTGCCGGCGCGCCGGCCCTTACCGGTCCCGGTCCCGGTCTCGGTCCTCGACCTGGTCCTCGCCCTCGCCCTGGTTCTCTCCCTGGTTCTCGCCTCGGCCCTCGACCGAAAGGTCCGCGAAGTCGAACAGCCTCGGGTCGAGCAAATGCGACGGCCGCGCGTTCGCCAGCGCGCGGAACAGCACGGTCTTGCGACCCGGCTGAGCCCGCTCCCACCCGTCCAGCATCGCCTTCATCTTCTGGCGTTGCAGGCCGTCCTGGCTGCCGCAGAGATCGCAGGGGATGATCGGGACCCGGAGCGCCGCGGCGAACCGGCCCAGGTCGGCCTCGGCGCATTGCGCGAGCGGGCGCAGAACCAAGAGATCGCCGTCCTCGTTCTTCAGCTTCGGCGGCATCGCGGCCAGCCGTCCGCCGTGGAACAGATTGAGGAAAAAGGTCTCGAGCACGTCCTCGCGATGGTGGCCGAGCACCACCGCCTCGCAGCCTTCCTCCCGCGCGATGCGGTAGAGATGGCCGCGGCGGAGGCGGGAGCAGAGCGCGCAATAGGTCTTCTCGGCCGGCACCTTGTCGATCACGACGGAATAGGTGTCGCGATACTCGATCCGGTGCGGCGCGCCGATGCGGGCGAGATAGTCCGGCAGGACATGCTTCGGAAAGCCGGGTTGGCCCTGGTCGAGGTTGCAGGCCAGCAGGTCGACCGGCAGCAGGCCCCGCCATTTGAGGTCGAGCAGCAGCGCCAGGAGGGCATAGCTGTCCTTGCCGCCCGAGAGGCAGACCAGCCAGCGGGCGCCCGCGCGGCCGGACAGCATGCCGTAGGTCTCGAGGGTTTCGCGGGTCTGACGGATCAGGCGCTTGCGGAGCTTGTTGAACGCGGTGGTCCGCGGCGCGTCGGCGTAGACCGCGGGGCCGTCCTCAATCAGCTCGGGTTCCTGGTCGGGCGCTCGGTCCGGTTTCAGGCCTTCTGTCGCGGGCGGTCGATCGAGCATCGGCGGACTCACTTGTCTTTGCGCTCGTCTTTCAAGCCGTCGTGGCGGCGGACGGCGTCGGGCTCCGGCACCGGATCATAGCCCGAACCGCCCCAGGGATGGCAGCGGGCGACGCGGCGGATCGTCAGCCAGGTTCCCCGCGCCGCGCCGTGTTTGGCGAGCGCCTCGAGCGCGTAGCTCGAGCAGGTCGGCTGGAACCGACAGGTCGGCGGCTTCAGCGGCGAAATCACATAGCGGTAGAAATGGACCGGGAGTGCGACGAGGCGCGCGAGCGGCGATAGCCGGCGGCGGACGGGCGGCCGGCTCACCGGAGCGTCTCCGCGGTCTCGGGGCGCGGCGCTTTCGCGCCGGCGGCTTTCGGCTTGTTGGGTTTTCGGCCGTCGGGGGGCTGGCGGCGCTCCGCATGGACGCGCTCGAAGGCCTGGGCCATTTGCTGACGCAGCGTCGCGAACGGCAAAGACGTCGTGGCGTCGGCGCGGGCGATCAGCACATAGTCGAAGCCCGGCTCGCCCGCGCTCGGCGCGAGCTCCGCCGCGAGCGCGCGAAGGCGGCGTTTCGCCCGGTTTCGAGCGACCGCGTTCCCCACTTTCTTGGAGGCGGTGTAGCCGATCCGGATCGGCGCGTCCGAGGGTTCGTCCGGTTTCCGGCGGCGCGCTTGCAGCACGAAGCCGGGCGCGGCCCATCGCCGGGCCCGCGCCGCCGCCAGGAAATCGCGGCGCTTCTTCAGGGTGGAGAAAGCGCCAGTCATCGGAAAGCCTTAAGCCGACAAGCGCTTCCGGCCGCGGGCCCGACGGCGCGCGAGGATCTTGCGCCCGCCGACGGTGGCGGAGCGGGAGCGGAAACCATGGCGGCGTTTCCGAACCAGTTTGCTCGGCTGATATGTGCGTTTCATCTCGGTCGGGCTCCGACAGCGCGGGCGCGGCTCGGAGTGCGGCGCGGCCCGGAGAACGAAGGGGTCTCTAACGAAGCCGCTCTCTTAGGGGCGAGCCGGCGCGAATGTCAATGTCGGGAACGGCTCGCGTCGGCGATCGAGCCGCGGCGCGTCACGGCGGATCAAGCGACCGTGAGGATGGTGGCGAAACGGGAGCGGGACTGCGACGTTCCGCTCGACAAGGGCGCGCGGCACGCGCCCGGAGGAGAACTCATGAGCGAGCCCCGACCCGCCCCCACCCCGGCCCCCACTCCGGCCCCCACTCCGGCCCCCGCATCCGCGCCGACGCCGATCTGGCGGCGATACCTGCCGCTGATCGTGATCGCGGCGGGCGCCGGGGTCGGCTATGCGCTGTTCGGCGACAAACTGAATTTCGCGACGCTCAAGGACAATCGCGAGGCCCTGCTGCAGTGGCGCGACGCGAATTACGCTGAGGCGCTCGCGGTCTATGCGGCGGTCTACGCGGCGGTGGTCGCCTTCTCGATCCCGGGCGCGCTTTGGATGACGCTGACCGGCGGCTTCCTGTTCGGCGTCGTCGCGGGCTCGGCGGCGACCGTGGCGGCGGCGACGCTCGGGGCGACGGCGATCTTCCTCGCGGCGCGCACCTCGCTCGGCGAAAGCCTGCGCGCGACGGCGGGGCCCTGGCTCGGCAAGTTGGAGGCCGGGTTTCGGGACAATGAACTCAGCTATCTGCTGGTGCTGCGCCTGGTGCCGGCGGTGCCGTTCTTCATCGCGAACCTGGCGCCCGCGTTCCTGGGGGCGCGGCTGTCCACTTACGTCGTGACCACCTTCTTCGGGATCATGCCGGCGACGGTGGTCTACACCTGGGTCGGCGCGGGGCTCGGCGAGGTGATCGACCAGGGCGGGGAACCCGATCTGTCGCTGCTGTTCGAGCCCTACATCATCGGACCCTTGCTGGGCCTCGCCGCGCTATCGGCGCTGCCGATCGTGATCAAGGCGGCGCGCGGGAAGCCGGTCGCGGAAGGAGATGCGCGATGAAAACGCCGGAGCGGATCGAGACGGATCTCTGCGTGATCGGGGCGGGCTCGGGCGGGCTGTCCGTCGCGGCGGGGGCGGTCCAGATGGGCGCGCGCGTCGTTCTCATCGAGAAGGGCGCGATGGGCGGCGATTGTCTCAACACCGGCTGCGTGCCGTCGAAGGCGCTCCTCGCCTCCGCGCACCATGCGCAGGCGCAGCGCGACGGCGGCCCGTTCGGGATCGCGCCGCGGGAGCCCGAGGTCGATTTCGCCGCCGTCAACGCGCATGTGCGCTCGGTGATCGCGGCGATCGAGCCTCATGACAGCCAGGAACGGTTCGAGGGGCTCGGCGTGCGGGTGGTCCGGGCGGCGGCGGAGTTCATCTCGCCGGGCGAGGTCCGCGCGGGCGGCCAGATCATCAGCGCCAAGGCGTTCGTCCTGGCGACCGGCTCCGCGCCCTTCACGCCGCCGATCCCGGGGCTCTTGGAGACGCCGCATCTGACCAACGAAAGCCTGTTCGAGGTCACGGAGCGGCCGCGGCGGCTGGTGATCATCGGCGGCGGCCCGATCGGGCTCGAGATGGCGCAGGCGCACCGACGCCTCGGCTCGGAGGTCGTGGTGCTCGAGGCCGCCAAGGCGCTCGGACGCGACGATCCGGATCTGGCGGCCGTGGCGCTGGAGCGGCTGCGCGGCGAAGGCGTCGAGATCCGCGAAGGCGCGCGGGTGGAGGCGGTCTCGGGGACCGCGGGCGCACTATCGGTGACGCTCGAGGGCGGGGAGCGGGTCGAAGGCTCGCATCTGCTGGTCGCGGTCGGTCGGGCGCCCACGGTCGACGGGCTCGGGCTCGACGCGGCGGGGATCGCGTACGACAAGCGGGGCGTGCGGACGGATGCGCGGCTCCGGACGACGAACAAGCGGGTCTATGCGGTGGGCGATGTGGCGAACGGGCCGGGGGCTGGCTGGCAGTTCACCCATCTCGCGGGCTACCACGCCGGGATCGTGATCCGGAACGCGCTGTTCTGGGTCCCGGCGAAGGCCAGCACCGCCCATGTGCCGCGCGTGACCTACACCGATCCGGAGATCGCCCAGGTCGGCATGACGGAGGCCGAGGCGCGCGAGGCGCTCGGCGACCGGGTCGAGGTGATCACTTGGCCGTTCAAGGACAACGACCGGGCGCAGGCGGAGCGGCGGACCGAAGGGCTGGTGAAGGCGGTGCTCGATACGAGCGGTCGGATCCACGGGGCGGGCATCGTCGGCGCCCAGTCGGGCGAGCTGATCCAGATCTGGGCGCTGGCGCTCTCGAAGAAGCTTAAGGTGCGCGATCTGACCGGGATGGTCGCGCCCTATCCCACCCTCGGCGAGGTGTCGAAGCGCGCGGCCGGGCAATTCTATGCGCCGAAATTGTTCAGCGACCGCACGCGCGGGATCGTCCGGTTCTTGCTGCGGTTTAGCTAAACGCCTTTTCAGCCGATCACTTTTCTGGCCCGCGAAGCGCTTTTTCTTGACCGCGGGTCTTGTTCGGTGGTGCGAGCGGGATGAAATGACCTGGCGTTAGGCGCGAGACTTGTGGCGCGAGGCCTGTGGCGCGAGACCTGCGCTCGACGGCGCGAAGACGGACCGAATGACGAAGTTCAACGCTCAACGCATGGCGAAAGCGGTGATCTCGCCGACCGCCCGAGCCCTATCGCGGGGCTTTCGCAGCGGATTGTCGGCCGGCCATGCGTTTTGGAGCGGGCTGTCGGGGCGCCTGCTGATCCTGACCGTCGTGTTCGTGATGCTGGCCGAGGTGCTGATCTTCATGCCGTCGGTGGCGCGGTACCGCCTCGAATATCTGCATGAGCGGCTCGAGAAAGCGCAGATCGCGAGCCTTGCGCTGACGGCCTCGCCGTCCGGCGACATCGATCCGAGCCTGTCGGACGAGCTGTTGGCGCAGGCGGAGGTGGTTTCGATCGCCTTCAAGCGCGACGGCGTGCGGGAGCTGATGCTGGCGGCCGACGCGTCGCTTCAGATGGCGGGCGGGGTCGACGCGACCTTCGATCTGAGGACGGTGACCGCCTGGGAGCTGCTGCGCGACGCGCTGGCCTGCGCGCTGGTGAGCGAGCGGCGCTTCATCCGGGTGCTCGGGCAACCGACCATGCGGGACGGCGATCTGGTCGAAGTCGTCATCGACGAGTGGAAGCTGAAGACGGCCATGATGGACTACGGCGTCCGGATCTTCTGGCTGTCGCTCGCGATCTCCGCGATCACTGCGACGCTCGTGTTCTTCAGCGTCAACTTCTTCCTGGTCCGCCCCGTCCAGCGGGTGATCGAGGGCATTGTGCGGTTCCGCGAGGATCCGGAGGACGCGGATCGGGTGATGCGGCTCTCGGGCGTCGGCGGAGAGATCGGCGTCGCCGAGATCGAGCTCGCGGAGACCCAGCGCGAAGTGCAGAGCGCGCTCCGGCAGAAACGGCGGCTCGCGGCGCTCGGCGAGGCGGTCGCTAAGATCAGCCATGACCTCCGCAACATCCTGGCGAGCACGCAGCTGCTGGCGGATCGGCTCGAGACCAGCAAGGACCCGGTCGTGCAGCGGGTGAGCCCGAAGCTGCTGGCGTCGCTCGATCGGGCGATCCGGCTCTGCCAGCAGACGCTGACCTACGGCCGGGCGGACGAGCCGCCGCCGACGCGGACGCCGGTCGATCCGGCGCGGCTGCTCGAGGAGCTCCGCGCGGCGCTCGGGCTGGCGGAGGGCGGGCCGATCCGGTTCGAGGCGGCGATCGAGCCCGGTCTCGCTTTCGAGGCGGATTCGGACCAGCTGTTCCGCGCGCTCCTCAATCTTTGCCGGAACGCGGTCCAGGCGATCGACGCGACGAGCGGCGCGGGCGCGCTCGCGGTCGCGGTCCGTCGGGAGGGGCCGGCGGTGCTGTTCGAGATCGCCGACGACGGGCCCGGGCTGCCGGAGAAGGCTCGGGACAACTTGTTCCGGCCGTTCAAGGGCTCCGCGCGGCGTGGCGGCTCCGGCCTCGGCGTGGTGATCGCCTATGAGCTGGTGAAGGGCCATGGCGGCGCGCTCGAGCTGATCGAGAGCACGCCCGAGGGGACGCGGTTCCGAATCACGCTGCCGGCGTGAGCGGGGCGGGACCCGCCCAGAGAACGTCGGGTCCGAGTTAATACGCGTCCTTGCGGCGGCGGATCTCGGCGAAGACGGCGGCCGCGTCGGCTTCGGGCAGCCCGACGGCGGTTTTCACGCTCGGCTCCGAGGCGCGCATGAACGGGTTGGTGGCGAGTTCGCGGCCGATGGTGGTCGGGATCGTCGGCTTGCCCGCCATGCGCACCGTCTCGATCTCTCGGGCGCGGTCCTGGAGCGCGCGGTTCTCGGTCTCGATGGTCAGGGCGAATTTGGCGTTGGCCTCGGTGTATTCGTGGCCGCAATAGACCTCAGTCTCGGGCGGCAGCTTGGCGAAGGCCTTCAGCGCCTCCCACATCTGGAGCGCGGTGCCTTCGAACAGGCGGCCGCAACCGAGGGCGAACAGGCTGTCGCCGGTGAACACCGCCTTGGCGCGGGGGAAGTGATAGGCGATCTGGCCGACGGTGTGGCCGGGGGCGTCGATGATCTCGACGATCTGGACGCCGAAATCCCAGTCCTCGCCAGGAGACAGCGCGACGTCGAGCTTCGGCAGGCGCTCCCGATCGGCCTTTGCGCCTGCGACTTTCGCGCCGTACTTGGCGCGGAGCGCTTCGACGCCGCCGATATGGTCGTTGTGGTGATGGGTGAGCAGGATCCAGTCGAGCTTGCCCGCCAGATCGCCCTCGCGCGCGTCGATCGCCGCGGCGATCGGGCCCGCCTCGCCCGGGTCGACCACGCCGACGACGTCGGTCTCCGCGTCGGTGATCAGATAGACGTAGTTGTCCGAGAGAACCGGGATCAGCTCGATCGCAAGCGCGCGTTCAGACGACATGGCGGGGCTCCCTCTGGTGGGTTACGATTCGGGCCGCTGAGCATAGGGTGGGCCCCGGACACATGCATCTCGACGTCGTCGACCTGCAAAAGTTCTATTATCGCACGCATCTGGGCGCGCTCGCGCAGCGGAACCTGCAGAGCGCGCTGCGCGAACTGTGGCCGCGGGTGAACGGCTTGTCCATGGCGGGGTACGGGTTCGCCGCGCCGTTCATGCGGCCGTTTCACCGCGAGGCCGCGCGCATGATCGTGATGATGCCGGCCGCTCAGGGCGTCGCGCAGTGGCCCCGAGAGGGGCCGAACGTCGCGGCGCTCGTCGAGCCGCATGACTGGCCGCTGCAGACCGGGTTTCTCGACCGTCTGGTGCTCGCGCATGGGCTCGAGACCGCGGACCATCCGTCGCGACTGCTCGACGAGTGTTGGCGCGCGCTGGCGCCCGAGGGGCGGCTGCTGATCCTGGCGCCCAACCGCTCCGGCCTGTGGGCGCGTCGGGACGGGACGCCGTTCGGCTTCGGCAGGCCGTATTCCTTCGACCAGATCGACGCGCAGCTCACGGAGCACGGCTTCGGGATCGAGCGCCACCGCGCCGCCCTCTATTTTCCCCCGAGCCATAAGCGGTTCTGGCTGCGCGCCGGGAGCATGATCGAACGGTTCGGCCGCCGGATCGACGCCCAGCGGCTGGCGGGCGTGTTGATCGTCGAGGCGGTCAAGCGCGTCGCGGCCCCGCGCTCGGGGCTGAAGGAAAGAGCGACCGCGCCGCTCGAAGCGCTCGGCGGCATTATTCGACCGACGCCCGCCCCGGCGCCGAGCCGCCGCGGCTGAGCGGCGGCGCGTGGTTTTCGGCGCGTGGTTCTCGGCGCTTGGTTCTCGCCGCCGGGTTCGTGGCGCGTTCGACGCGCGGACGTCCGGGTTTGAATATGCGACGCGGGGCGTACGCGGAGACTTGACGAATTCATGACAGATTGGAAGGGTCGCCGCGGGAGCAGGGCCGACAGGCGAGGGAAGTGGTCTATGGCGCGAGTGCGAGCGATTTCCGAGGCTGACCCAGATTCCGTGCGCTCCGACGGACCTGCGCCGAATTCCTGGCTTTCCGAGATTGCGCCCTATGTCGGCGGCGCCGGTCGGCTGAACGGGGCCGAACGCGTCCTGAAGCTTTCCGCCAATGAAAACCCGATGGGACCGAGCCCGAGAGCGACGGACGCCTATAGACGCGCGGGCGACAGTCTTGGGGCCTATCCGGACGGCTCGGCCAGCGCGCTGCGCGGGGCGATCGCGTCGGTGCATGGGATCGATCCGGACCGGATCGTCTGCGGCGCCGGCTCGGACGAGCTGATCGCGCTGCTTTGCCAAGCCTATCTCGCGCCCGGCGACGAGGCGGTGCACTCGGAATTCGGCTTCGCGATGTACCGGATCTCGACGCTCGCGGCGGGCGGGCGTCCGGTCGTGGCGCCCGAGACCGCGCTCACGGCGGATGTCGATGCGCTCCTGGCGGCGGTCACGCCGCGCACGCGGCTGATGTTTCTTGCGAACCCGAACAATCCGACCGGCTCCTACCTGCCGGAGAGCGAGATCCGGCGGCTGATCGCCGCTCTGCCATCGCGGGTTCTGCTGGTGCTCGACGGAGCCTATGCCGAGTATATGCGCGAGCCCGATTTCATCGATGGGCTGAAGCTGGTCGAGGACACCGACCGGCTCGTCTGCACGCGCACCTTCTCGAAGATCCACGGGCTCGCGGCGCTGCGCCTGGGCTGGTGCTATGCGCCGTCACGGGTGGTGGACACGCTCAACCGCGTGCGTGGCCCGTTCAATGTGAGCGCGCCGGCGATCGCCGCGGGCGAGGCCGCGATCCGGGACGTGGACTATGCCGAGGCCTGCGCCATCCAGAACGAAGTCTGGCGCGAATGGCTCGCAAACGAGCTGCGCCGGGCCGGAATCGAGACGCCGCGCTCGTGGGGCAATTTCCTGCTGCCGTTTTTCGGGCAGAGCGGGCCGACGTCGGCGTCGGCGGCGGACGCGTTCCTGCGGGCCAACGGCGTGATCGTACGGCGGATGGACAGCTATGGGTTGCCGGGCCATCTGCGGATCACGGTCGGCGCGTCGTCCGACAATGTCGCCGTGGCGCGGGCGCTCTCGGAGTTCATGAGCGAAGCCGAGCTTGGCAAGAGCCTCCCGGGCGGCGCTTCGGCGCGTCCCTGATCCCGAAGCCTTTTTCGTGGGATAACCGTCGCCGGGCTCCTCTGGGTCGAGCGCTCTTGGGGCGCGGGCGTTCTTGGGGGCTCGGGCGTTCTTGCGTCGGCTCGGCGCGCGGCCGGATCCTCTCGACGCGGTCTTCCGTCGAGCGCCGTAACGTGGAATAGCGCTGCGACTTCAATTGGATTGCGCGTCTGCGGTCGGATCGGGCCGGTCGGATCGCACGTCGCCTCAGCGAGGATCGCCGCCCGTGAGTTCTACCGACGCCGCGTCGCCGCCCTGCGCTCGGCTCTGTCTGATCGGCCTCGGCCTGATCGGATCGTCGCTCGCGCGGGCCGCGAAAGAGACGGGGGCCGCCGCCGAGATCGTCGCGTTCGACCGCGATCCCGCGGTGCGCGCCCGGGCGGGCGAGCTGGGGCTCGCCGAGCGGGTTCCTGACCGAGCCGTGGAGGCGGTCGCCGAGGCGGATCTCGTCATCCTTTGCGTGCCGGTCGGCGCGATGCCTGGGGTCGCCGCGGAGATCGCGCCGGCGCTCGCGGAGGGCGCGATCGTGTCGGATGTCGGCTCGGTCAAGGAAGCGGTCGTGGCTGGCGTCGGGCCAGCCCTCGATGGACGACGCGCGCACTTCCTGCCAGCCCATCCGGTCGCGGGCACCGAGCAGTCGGGCCCGGACGCCGGCTTCGCGAGCCTGTTTCGCGATCGCTGGTGCATCCTGACGCCGCCGGAGGACGCGGATCCGGCGGCGCTTGCGCGGCTGTCGGCGTTCTGGACGCGGCTCGGCGCGCGGCTCGAGACCATGACGCCCGCGCATCATGACCGGGTGCTCGCGGTCACCTCGCATCTGCCGCACCTGATCGCCTACACTATCGTCGGGACGGCGAGCGATCTCGAGGAGGTCACGCAGTCCGAGGTTATGAAGTTCTCCGCGGGCGGCTTCCGCGATTTCACGCGTCTCGCGGCGTCCGACCCGACGATGTGGCGCGATGTGTTTCTCAACAACCGCGACGCGACGCTCGAGCTGCTCGGGCGGTTCACGGAGGATCTGATCGCGCTGCAGCGGGCGATCCGCTGGGGCGAGGGGGATGCGCTGTTCGACAGCTTCGCGCGGACGCGAGCGATCCGGCGCGGCATTCTCGAGCTCGGTCAGGACGTCTCGGCGCCCGATTTCGGCCGCGCCAGCGCACCAAGCTCCGATCGAAAGGCGTCGCCGAAACCGTCGGGGGGCGCGGAGACGGGCTGAGCGATCGGGAGGGACGCCATGCGTCGGCAGGTTTGGGCGTTCGCGCTCGCGATCAGCGCGGTCGCGCTGACGGGGTGCGGCGGACGCGGCGCGGAGCGCAGCGGCGCCGAGACCGGCGGGCTCGGAACCGTCTGCGGCGATCCGAGACTGGTCGGCGCGCGGATCGGCGCGATCGATCGGGACGCGCCGATCGAGGGCTGCGGCGCGCCGGAGGGCGTCCGACTGACCTCCGTCGCCGGCGTTCGGATCGAGCCGGCTGCGATCACCACCTGTCCCGTCGCGCGCAGCCTGGCCGGCTGGGTCGAGAACAGCGTTCAACCGGCTTCGCGACAAGCCTTCGGCCGCCCAGTGACCTCGCTTCGAAACGCGGCTTCCTACGCCTGCCGAAGCCGCAACAACCAACCCGGCGCGCCTCTGTCGGAGCATGGGCGCGCCGCCGCCATCGACATTTCGAGCTTTCGTCTGTCCGGACAGGGCTTCGTGCCGGTGCTCGGCGGTTGGGACGACCCGCGGTCCGCCGGCTTCCTGCGATCGGTCTGGCGCGGCGCGTGCGGGCCGTTCACAACCGTGCTCGGCCCTGAAGCCGATCGGTTCCACCAAGATCACTTCCATCTGGACGTCGCCCCCCGGCGCTCGGCCTATTGCCGGTAGGCGCCACAGGGGAAGCATGGGCTCTCGATCTCGAGCGCGCGACGGCCTAGGATCAGGCGCGTACCGCAACCTTTGAGCGCCTCGAGCACGCCCCTATGCGATCCCGACCGCAATTCTCAGAGACCGACGCCAATCCCGTCTCCGCGCCGGCTGTGCGGCGCGCCGATCGCTCGACGATCGCTGAGGTGGATGGGGGCTATTGGGTGTTCGGCTACGGCTCGCTGATGTGGAAGCCGGGCTTCGCCTATGTCGACCGGCGCCATGCGGTGCTGTCGGGCTATGCGCGCCGGTTCTGCCTATGGTCGCTGCGCTATCGCGGGACGGCGGTCAAGCCGGGGTTGGTGCTCGGCCTCGCGCCCGATCCGGACGCGGAGACGCGCGGCATGGCGTTTCGCGTGCCCGGCGCCTCCGCGGAGGAGGCCTGGGGCTATCTGGCGGATCGCGAGCTGACGACGGCCGCCTATCACGAGACCACGGCCCCGCTCCGCTTCACCTGCCGACCGGAGTCCGACGAGCGCGCGGCGCGGGCGGTGGCCTATGTGATCGATCCGGCGCACCGGCAATATGCGGCGGGGCTGAGCCTCCGGGATCAGGCGGAGATCATCGCGGACAGCGCGGGGATGATGGGGCGGAACGCCGACTATCTGTTCAACACCGTTGCGCATCTGCGCGCCATCGCGGTGCGGGACGAGCAGCTCGAGGCGCTGGCGCGGATGGTCCGGGTGCTCCGCGGCGAGGATCCGGACGATCTCGACACCTTGATCGAGGGGCCGTCGAAGGAGACGCTCGGGGATTAAGAACCGGGCGGCGCGTCTTTCGGGTCAGAGCACGACGTAAGGCTGCGCCTCGATCTTGAAGAGCCGCAGGCGGGCGTGGTTGTCGGCGAAGACCGGGAAGGTGCCGCGCAGCATGTACAGAAAGGCGCGGGCCCGGTGCGGGACGCTGCCTCGGGAGAATAGGGGCCGGCGAAGCACCGCTGCGGCGATGACCTCGGTGTAGGTCGCGCGGATGAACTCCGGATCGACGGTGTCGCTCATCCACTGATCGCGATAGGTCCGCCCCTCGTGCGCCGCGAGGCGGGCGCCCTGGCGAACGACCTTGAAGTCGACCGTGCCGCTAAGCGCGATCGGCTCGATCAAGGTCGCCCAGCCGAACACGTCATCCAGGTCGGGATGCTTGAGCAAGGCGTCCGCGTGCGGCAGCAGGGCGCCGTCGGCCAGGCCGCTGTAAGCGTTCGAGAACATTCGCACGGGATGACGCTCGGGAATGTCCTCGATGCCGATCGGCTGCAAGGTCGCCCCGGACGACGCGTCCTCTTTCGGATCCGTCGCCTCGGCGAAATTGTACCCAGCGCCCATCATCTGCAACGCCCGCTCCGTGATTGCCTGAGAGCAAACTAGCCGTTTGCGGTGAACGCCGGCTTAAGCGTGCGACGGTTCGTGGTCGGGCGGCTCAAGAGCAGCGGGAGAATCCGCAGTCGGAGCAGGTCGCGCAGCCCTCCATCATGTGCATCGCCGCCGAGCCGCAGCTCGGGCAGACGCCGAGGCTCGGCGCGGGCGCGCCCGGTCGGACGGTTTCGGCGGCGGCGGCCGCGGTTCGGGCCGCGCGGTCTTCGGTTAGGCGGTGGTCGGCGCCCATCGCGCCGATCGAGACCATGTGCCGTTCGATCACTCCGCCGATCGCCGCCAGGATCGAGGGCACGTAGCGGCCCTGCATCCAGGCGCCGCCGCGCGGGTCGAACACGGCCTTCAGCTCCTCGACCACGAAGGAGACGTCGCCGCCGCGGCGGAAGACCGCCGAGATCATCCGAGTGAGCGCGACGGTCCAGGCGTAGTGCTCCATGTTCTTCGAGTTGATGAAGACCTCGAAGGGGCGACGGACGCCGTCGATCTCGATGTCGTTCAAGGTGATGTAGATGGCGTGCGCGCTTTCTGGCCAGCGCAGCTTGTAGGTCGCGCCCGGCAGCGTTTCCGGACGGTCGAGCGGGTCGATCAGTTGCTCGGCGCTCGAGGCCGGCTGCGGCGTCGTTTCGGGCGCGGGTCGGGGCGCGCTGTCCGAGGCGCTCAAGACCGATCCTGTCACCGCGTTCGGCCGATAGGTCGTGCAGCCTTTGCAGCCGGCGTCGTAGGCTCGACGGTAGACGTCCTTGAAGGCGTCGAAATCGATGTCCTCGGGCAGGTTGATGGTCTTCGAGATCGCGCTGTCGACGTATTTCTGCGCGGCCGCCTGCATCCGGACATGCGCCTCGGGCGGCAAGGTCTGGGCGCTGACGAAATAGGCCGGCAGCGGCGTTTCTTCGCCGAACAGCTCGCGGAAACGCTGGACTGCGTAGTCGACGACCTCCTCCTCGCGCCGGGAGCCGTCGGGCATCAGCACCTTGCGGGTGTAGCTGTGCGCGAAAACCGGCTCGATCCCGGAGGAGACGTTGCCGGCGTAGAGCGAGATGGTCCCGGTCGGCGCGATCGAGGTCAGCAGCGCGTTCCGCACCCCGCTCTGGGCGATGCGGTCGCGCAGATCCTCGGGCAGCTCCTGGATGGTCTGGCCTTCGAGGTAGAGCTCGCGGTCGAAAGCGGGGAAAGCGCCCTTCTCTTCGGCGAGATCGATCGAGGCTTCGTAGGCGGCGCGCTGGAGGGCGGCCAGCCAGACTTCGCTCTGCTCGGCGGCGGCTTCGGAGCCGTATTCGAGCGTCGTCATCGCCAGCGCATCCGCGAGGCCGGTGACGCCGAGCCCTATGCGGCGCTTGGCGAGCGCCTCGTCGCGCTGCTGATCGAGCGCGAAACGGGAGACGTCGACCACATTGTCCATCATGCGCACGGCGAGCCCGGTCAGCTCGGTCAGTCGGCCGAGATCGATCCGCGCGGTCGGGGTGAAGGGGTCCTCGACCAGTCGGGCGAGGTTGATCGAGCCCAGCAGGCAGGCTCCGTAGGGCGGCAGAGGCTGCTCGCCGCAGGGGTTGGTGGCGCTGATGGTCTCGCAATACCAAAGATTGTTCCGGCGGTTGATCTGGTCGATGAAGATCACCCCGGGCTCCGCCGCGTCGTAGGTCGCGCGCATGATGCGGTCCCAGAGCGCGCGGGCGGGCAGCGTTTTGTAGATCACGCCGTCGAAGACGAGGTCCCACGCGTCGTCGTCGCGTACGGCCGTCATGAAGGGGTCGGTGGCGAGCACGCTGACGTTGAACATGCGCAGGCGGTTCGGATCGCGCTTGGCGTCGATGAATTCCTCGATGTCCGGGTGGTCGCAGCGCATCGTCGCCATCATCGCGCCGCGGCGGGAGCCCGCGGACATGATGGTCCGGCACATCGCGTCCCATACATCCATGAAGGAGATCGGTCCGGAAGCGTCCGCGCCGACGCCCGACACCGGCGCGCCCTCCGGCCGAATCGTGGAGAAATCGTACCCGATGCCGCCGCCGTGCTGCATCGTGACGGCGGCCTCCTTCAGCATGTCGAAGATGCCGGCCATGGTGTCCGGGATCGTCCCCATGACGAAGCAATTGAACAGCGTCACGCTGCGTTCCGTGCCGGCGCCCGCCAGGATGCGGCCCGCGGGCAGGAACTGGAAGTTCTCCAGCGCGCCGTGGAAGCGCTCCTCCCATTGCGGGCGGACGGCCGGCGCCTCCGCCTCCGCGAGGGCGCGCGCCACGCGCCGCCAGGTCTCCTCGACCGTGGCGTCCGGCGCGACGCCGGCGTCGATGGCCGCGCCGCTCGGCTTGAAGCGGTACTTCATGTCCCAGATCTGCTCGGAGATCGCGGTCGAGAATGCGCTCACGGCGGAATCCTGTGGTCGAGAACAATAACAGAACGGCGGACTCGTAGCCACAATATGGGGCGCCGTCCAGGCGAAGGCGATACGAAAGGTGCGGCTGTGGCGCGACCGTGACCAAGCGCGCCCGCATGCGCCTATTGGTCCGGTGGCGTTCAGCCGCTTGCGCCGTGACAATTCCCAATTGAGGCGTCGGGGCGCGCGTGGTCCGAGCGCGCTTGGTCCAAGAATGGGCGTCGGTCGCCGGCGGGGGCGATGGGGTGAAGGATTTCGATCGAGACGAGACGCGCCGGCGGGAGCGCTTCGGCGCGGTGCGGTGGACGGCGCTCGATGCGGCTTTCGTCGGCGCGGCCAACGCCCGGATCGCCCCCGAGGAGAGCGCGCGCGCCGCGACGCCGCTCTGGCAGCGGCGCGCGGCGCTCACCTTCTCGCTGCTCGTCGCGCTCGGCGTCGCGTACGCGCCGGGCGTCACGCTGTCGGCGGCGCTGGCGCTTCTGGCTCTGTTGATTGCGGCGACGGCCCTCTTACGGGCGCTCGCGTTGCTCGGCGCGCTGGCGAGCTTTCGACCTGCGCGGGGGGCTGGGGGCGGCGCGACCGCGCTCGATCCGGCGGCGGCGCCCCCGCTCGGGATCGTCATCGCGCTTCGGGATGAAGGCGCGACCCTGCCTGTCCTCCTCGAGGCGCTGGCGCGGCAGAGCTATCCCAAGGACCGTCTGCGTGTGGTCTTTGCGCTCGAGGACGAGGATCGGGCGACCGCGGAGGCGCTCGCGGCGCTCTACGCCGATCGGAACGCGCCCGACTGGCTCGAGGTCGCGACCCTTGCGCCGAGCGGGCCGAAGACCAAGCCGCGGGCGCTGAACGCGGCCTGGGCGCATCTCGAGAACGGGCCGCAGCCGCCCGAGATCATCGGGATCCTAGACGCCGAGGATCGGCCGGAGCCCGAATTGCTCGCGCGGGCCGTCGAGACCCTGGCTTCGGCCTCGCCGCGGACCGCCTGCGCTCAGGCGCGGCTCGGCTATTACAACGCGCGGGAGAACTGGCTCAGCCGCTGTTTCGCGATCGAATACGCCTCCTGGTTCGACGTGATGCTGACGGGGCTGCGGGCGATCGGGGCGCCGATCCCGCTCGGCGGAACCTCCGTTTTCTTTCGATGCTCCGCGTTGCAGGCGGTCGGCGGGTGGGACGCGTTCAATGTGACGGAGGATGCGGATCTCGGGATGCGGCTGGCCGCGGCCGGCTACGCCTGCGCGCTGGTCGACGCCACGACGCAGGAGGAGGCGGCATGTCGGGTCGGGGCCTGGGTCCGGCAGCGCTCGCGGTGGCTGAAAGGGTATCTGCAGACCTGGCTCAGCATCAGCCGGCGGCCACTGCGCACGGCGCTTCGGATGGGGCCGCTGCGCTATCTCGCGGCGCAGGCGCTGCTGCTCGGCGCGCCGATCTCCGCGCTGGCGCAGCCTCTGGTGATCGGGTCGGCCGCGGCGGCGCTGTGGGTGTGGCTCGGTTCGGGCCCCGCCGGGCTCGAGGCGGCCGGCGGCGACGGCGCGGGCGGCTCCGGGTGGGTCGGGGCGCTTGGGACCGCGGCTGGGACCGCGGCGTCCGCCCTCGCGACCGGGGCGGCGTGGGCGTGGCTCAACACCTGGGTCAACACCTGGGCGACCGCGCTCGGGCCGCTGGCGCCGCTCGTCCTCGGCGCGCTCGTCGCGGGGCAGGCGGTGCTGATGCTGAGCGCGCTGATCGGGCTCGGGCGGACGCGGCAACTCGGCCTTGCGCCCTGGATCCTGACGCTGCCGCTCTACTGGCCGCTCGCGGCTCTGGCGGCCTACAAGGCGGTGTTCGAGCTGTTCGTCGCGCCGTTCTACTGGGACAAGACGCGCCACGGCGTCGGACGGATCGCGGCGCGAGAGCGGCGGGCCTCGCTCGCCGCACGGGACGGCCTTGCTGAAACAGCGCCCTACGAGGCGAGCAGCGGATCCAGTTCGCCGGCGCGGTCCAGGCTGTAAAGCTCGTCGCAGCCGCCGATATGGCGGTCTTCGATGAAGATCTGCGGCACCGTGCGCTTGCCGCCGGCGCGCTCGATCATCTCGGGCTTGGCGCCCTCGGTGCGGGTCACGTCGATCTCGTGGAAGGACACCTCTTTCTGGCCCAGCAGGCGCTTGGCCATGATGCAATAGGGGCAGAAGGGGCTGGTGTAGATCTCGACCTTCATGGGCTCCTCCGCATGGCCGCCGCCGGGTTTCGGGACGCGCTTTCAACGCGCCGAGATATGGCGTTCCAAAACCCCCGCGCAAGATAGACGCCAGAGGTCGGCCGCGCGTGAGGCCTCGCGACGGCGCGCGTTCGCGTGATCAGAGATCGCGGGCGAGGCCCTCTTCCTCGCGCGAGACCCGGGCGAAACAGAGCGCGTGGATGGCGCGTGGGCGATGCGGGCGCAGGGTTTCGGCGGCGGCGGACAAGGTCGCTCCAGTGGTCATCACATCGTCGATCAGCAGCACGGTCGCGCCCTCGAGGCGCCGCCCGTCGCGGACCTGGAATGCGGCGCGGAGATTGTCGACGCGCTGAGCGCGGTTCTTGCCGTCCTGGCTTGCGGTGCGCCGGACGCGGCGGAGCAGGCCGCCGTCGACGGGAACGCGGGAGAGCCGAGAGACCGCGCGCGCGAGTTCGGCCGATTGATTGAAGCGGCGGCGGATCCGGCGCGTCCAGTGGAGCGGGATCGGGATCAACAGATCGGCCTCCGCCAGCAGCGGCGCGCCGGCGCGAGCCATCCAGCGGGCCATCGGCGGCGCGGCCTCGGTGCGGTCGGCGTGCTTCAGCACCAGACAGAGGGTGCGCGCGGCGGCGGCGTAGCGGGCGGCGGCGCGGCCGCGATCCCAAGCGGGCGGCCAACGCGCGCAACCGTCGCACGTGAGAGCGGCGGTTCCGGCCGCCTCGGCGTCCTCATGGACGAGCGGCGCGCCGCAGCGGTCGCAGACCCGACCTGCGATAAACTCGACGCCGCGCCAGCATTCGGCGCAGAGCCCGCCGACCGCCTCGGCCGGCGCTTCGCAGGCCAGACAGGTGGGCGGGTAGAGCGCATCGAGGCCCGCGCGGAGCCAGCGCGGCGCGATGGGGCTGGCCTTCGCGGCGGATCGATCGATCATCATGCCGCACACAATGCCAGACGCCGGTCGGCTCCGCCAGCGAGGGGGCGGCCGCCCGCTGGCGAAGTCGGAGACGAGCCGCGATGTCGACGCCGCCCCAACTGTTCGATCGCAGGGCCCGCGCCCAGCGCCGCGACCGGGCCTGGCGGGCCGGGCTGTTCTCGGAGGCCGCCTATCTTCATGACGAGGCGATCTCGACGATGATCGATCGCCTCTCGGTGGTGACGCGCGCTTTTCCGGACGCCGCTTTGTTCGGCGCCGCCGACGGGCGCTATCGCGCGGCCTTCGAAGGGCGCTTCGGGATCGAGCGGCTCAGGGCGTTCGAGACCGCGCCCGCGATGGCGCGCGCCTGCGGCGCCGAAGCGGGGGATCTCGATCCGACGCCGCTTCTGGAGAGTTCGGCGGATCTGATCGTCGCCGGGCTCGAACTTCATACGATCGACGACCCGGTGGGCGCGCTGATCCAGGCGCGTCGGGCGCTGCGGCCGGACGGGCTGTTCATCGGCTGCCTGTTCGGCGGCGACAGCCTGTGGGAGCTGCGCGAGGCGCTGACGGCGGCGGAGGCGGAAGTGTCGGGCGGTCTGCGGCCCCGCGTGGCGCCGATGACCGACATCCGCTCGGCCGGGGCGCTGCTCCCACAGGCTGTCGCCGCCGAACAGACAGCCGATGAACAGCCCGTCCGGCCGCAGCGCCCGACGCGCC
>JBCBRF010000069.1:0-18542 GCA_039819865.1 Pseudomonadota bacterium
CGCAAGCTTCGGGCGTCGCGCCCAGCCGCGCTGATTTTCACCACGCCCCGACCTCGGGGCCCAAGTTCGCCCCTCCCTGGGCGGCGCACGCCGATAACGCCACCCTCCCCGAACCGGGGAGGGGAAGGGGGTGGGGAGGGGGTGCGGCGCGGCAGGGGGGTGGTGGCCTCCGAGAAGCGCCCGACCGGCCGACCCTCAGAACGCCGCGTCCTTCACCGCCTCCATCGCGACATGGGTGCTGGTCGAGGCGACGTAAGGCAGGGCGCTGATGGTCTCCCCGAGCACCCGGCGATAGGTCTGGATGTCCCGGGTCCGAACCTTCAGCAGATAGTCGAAGGCGCCCGCGATCATGTGGCACTGTTCGATCTCCGGCGTCGCGCGGACCGCCGCGTTGAACCGCCCGAGCGCGGGCTCGGTCGTGTCGGTCAGCTTCACCTCGACGAACGCCACATGATCGAGCCCGAGCGCCGCGGCGTTCAACTGGGCTCTGAAACCCAGAATATAGCCCTCCGCGATCAGTCGGCGGAGCCGCACTTGGGCCGGGCTCTTCGAGACCCCGACCTTCTCCGCCAGCGCCACGATCGAGATCCGGCCATCCTTCGCCACCGCCTCGAGGATTCGGCGGTCAATGGCGTCGAGCGCCGGGCTCTCCGGCAAGCGCGGGGTCTGGTTCATGCGCGATTGTCCTTCACTGGTCGCGAAATTCAGGCGTTTCGAGCATCATTGCACGATTTCCAGGAAGACCGCCCGCCGATCTTCATGCCAGCCTCAGTCAGCTTCACTGTTATGCGATCGGGAGGTTCCCGCATGACGCCGCTCGCCGCCCTGCGCGCCCGCATCCGCGCCGACCGCCGCGCCCCCGAGGCGGAGATCCTCGAGCGCCTGCAGACCCGCCACGGTCTCGACGCCCAGATCCGAGACCGCGCGGCCCGGCGCGGCGCCGATCTCGTCCGCGACATCCGGGAAAACGCCCGCCCCGGCCTGATGGAGGTCTTCCTCGAGGAGTACGGCCTCTCGACGGAGGAAGGAGTCGCGCTGATGTGCCTGGCCGAAGCGCTGCTGCGGGTGCCGGACGCGGAGACCATGGACGCGCTGATCGAGGACAAGATCGCCGCGTCCGCCTGGTCCGAGCATCTCGGGCAGTCGAGTTCGCCCCTAGTCAACGCCTCGACCTGGGCGCTGTTGCTGACCGGCAAGGTGCTCGACCCCGAACCCGCGGGCGGCGTGGTCGGCGTGCTGAAGGGCGCCATCCGGCGCCTCGGCGAGCCGGTGATCCGCACCGCGGTGAAGCAATCGATGAAGGAGCTCGGCCGGCAATTCGTGCTCGGGCGCGATATCGGGGAGGGCATGGCCCGCGCCACGGGGCTCGAAGCTGAGGGCTTCGCCTATTCCTACGACATGCTCGGCGAGGCGGCGCTGACGGAGCGCGACGCGCAGGCTTTCTACCGATCTTACGAGGGCGCGATCCGCGCGATCGCCAAAGCCTGTAAGGGCTCGGACGTGCGCACCAATCCCGGCATCTCGGTCAAGCTTTCCGCGCTCCACCCCCGCTACCAGGTCGCGCAAGCCGAGCGGGCGCGCGCCGAGCTGACGCCCCGCGTGCTCGACCTCGCCCTGCAGGCCCGCGAGGCGGGGATGGGCTTCAACATCGACGCGGAGGAGGCCGACCGGCTCGACCTTTCGCTCGACGTGATCGAGGCGACGCTGCGCGATCCGCGGCTCGCCGGCTGGGACGGGTTCGGCGTGGTCGTCCAGGCCTATTCCAAGCGCTGCGACGCGCTGCTCGACTGGCTTCACACGCTCTCCGCCGAACTCGACCGGCGGATTATGGTGCGGCTGGTCAAGGGCGCCTATTGGGATGCGGAGATCAAGCGCGCGCAGATCGACGGGGTCCCGGATTTCCCGGTCTTCACGCGCAAGGCCGCGACCGACGTCGCCTATCTCTGCGCGGCGAAGAAGCTCCTCGGCATGACCGACCGGATCTACCCGCAATTCGCCACCCACAACGCCCACACCACCGCCGCGATCCTGGAGCTGGCGGGCGCGGATCGGGAGCGCTTCGAGTTCCAGCGGCTTCACGGCATGGGCGAGTCGCTCCACGCGCTGTTGCGCAAGCGCGAGCGCACCCGCTGTCGGATCTATGCGCCGGTCGGGCCGCACAAGGATCTGCTGGCCTATCTGGTCCGCCGACTGCTGGAGAACGGCGCGAACAGCTCCTTCGTCAACCAGATCGTCGACGAGAGCGTCGCGCCCGAGACGGTGGCCCGGGATCCGTTCGAGGCGCTCCAGGGCGCGCCGGTGCGGGTGACGCCGCCGGGCGACCTGTTCGCCCCGGAGCGCCGCAACAGCCGCGGCTGGGACCTGACCAACGACGAGGATCTCGAAGCCTTCGAGACCGCCAGAAGCCCGTTCCGGACCGCGCGGTGGGAGGCCCGCCCGATGCTCGCCGTCGCGGCGCAGGGCGGCCGGACCGTCGAGATCGTCAATCCCGCGCGGCCGGATGATCTCGTTGGCGCGGCCGTCTGGGCGTCGCGCGAGGATGTCGAGGCGGCGCTCGCGGCCGCGACGCCCTGGGACGCGCCGACGCCCCAACGCCGCCAGACGCTCGATCGCGCGGCGGATCTCTACGAGGCGCATGCGGGCGAGCTGTTCGCCATCCTCGGTCGCGAGGCGGGCAAGACGCCGGCCGACGCCGTGGCGGAGATCCGCGAGGCCGTCGATTTCCTCCGTTACTACGGCGCCCAGGCCGAAGCGGCGGGTCCGCGCGCCCCGCGCGGGCTGTTCGCCTGCGTCTCGCCCTGGAACTTCCCGCTCGCGATCTTTAGCGGGCAGATCGCGGCGGCGCTCGCCGCCGGAAACGGCGTGCTGGCGAAACCCGCGGAGGCCACGCCCCTGATCGCCGCCCGCGCGGTCGCCCTCCTGCACGAAGCCGGGGTCCCGACCGCGGCGCTTCAATTGCTGCCGGGCGAGGGCGCGGTCGTCGGGGCGGCGCTGACCTCGGATCCGCGGGTCGACGGCGTCTGCTTCACCGGCTCGACCGCGACCGCCCAGGGCATTCACCGCGCCATGGCCGAGCGCCTCGATCCCGACGCCCCGCTGATCGCGGAGACCGGCGGTCTCAACGCGATGATCGTGGACAGCACCGCGCTCCCGGAGCAGGCGATCAAGGACATTCTGATCTCGAGCTTCCAGTCGGCCGGCCAGCGCTGCTCTGCGCTGCGCATGCTCTATGTGCAGGAGGATGTGGCCGAGCCCTTCTTCCAGCACCTGTTCGGCGCGATGGACGAGCTCGCCCTCGGGGACCCGTGGGCGCTCTCCACCGATGTCGGGCCTGTGATCGACGCTCGGGCGCGGGACGGGATCGAAGCCCATGTCGCTCAGGCGGCGGCCGAGGGGCGGGTCCTGAAGCGGCTGGCCGCGCCAGAGGCCGGCTGGTTCGTCTCGCCGACCGTGATCAAAGTGCGCGGGATCCAGGATCTCGAGCGCGAGGTCTTCGGCCCCGTGCTCCATGTCGCGACCTTCAAGGCCGCCGACCTCGACCGGGTGATCGATGCGGTGAACGACCGCGGCTACGGGCTGACCTTCGGGCTGCACACCCGGATCGACTCGCGCGTGCAGCATGTCGCCGGTCGGATCCGGGTGGGCAATCTCTACGTCAACCGCAACCAGATCGGCGCCGTCGTCGGCTCCCAACCCTTCGGCGGCGAGGGGCTGTCGGGGACCGGGCCGAAAGCCGGCGGTCCCGCCTATTTGAACCGGTTCGTCGCCGCCGCGGCCGCGCCGATCTACGAGCGCGCGCCGTCGCCCGCGCCCTCGATCGACGTCGAGACCGCCCAAGCCGCGATCGCCGCGGCGCCGCGACCGTCGGAGACCCCGATCTCGGCCGAGGAGATGCCCGGCGTGACCGGAGAGACCAACCGTCTCTCGACGGTGCCGCGCGGCCTCATCCTATGTCTCGGCCCTGACGCCGAAGCGGCGGCGCGCCAGGGTGAGATCGCGCGTTCCTCCGGTTGCGAAGCGCTCGAGATCGCCCCCGGCGCCCGAGGTCCGCGCGCGCTCCACGGCGTGCTCGCGCTCGAGGCGTTGCGCGATCTCCGCGGGATAGACGGCGTCGCTCTCTGGGGAGACGCCGAGATGCGGCGCGCGGCCCGACGAGCCCTGGCGGCGCGCGAAGGTCCGATCCTGCCGCTCTTCGCCGATGCGGATTTCGCCGAGCGCTGCCTGCTCGAGCGGCATCTCTGCGTCGACACCACGGCCGCGGGCGGCAACGCCTCGCTTCTGGCCGAACAGAGCTGAGGGGAGGGGCGGCGATGGCGCTCGGCGCGCGGGATGTTCTGCTGATCGGGGCCCGGGTGCAGGAGGGCCTCTCCCAGGCGGGCTGCATCATGGGCCCGGCCGCCTATCGCACGGCCGGACTCGTCGAAACCCTCGAGGCGCTTGGCTGCCGGGTCGAGGACGCCGGCGATCTCGCGCCCGCCCCGGCGCCCGACGCGCCGCCCCATCCGAACCCCGCGCTGAAGCATCTGGAGGCGGTGGCGGGCTGGACCGTCGCTCTACAGGCCGCGACCTACGAAGCGTCCGAAGGCGCGCGCTTTCCCATCATCCTCGGCGGCGACCACAGCCTCGCCATGGGCGCGCTCTCCGGCTTGTCGCGGCGGGCGGCGGAACGGGGGCGTCCGTTGTTCCTGCTCTGGCTCGACGCGCATCCCGACATCCACACGCTGGACAGCACCGAGAGCGGCCATCTGCACGGCGTGCCGATCGCCTATCTGCTGGGGCGTCCCGGCTTTGAGCCCTGGCTGCCGCCCAATCCCGCGCCGCTTGCGCCGGAACGGATCTGCATGATGGGGATCCGCTCCGTGGATCCGGCGGAGCGGGCGGCGCTCCGGGAGACGCCGATCACCGTCCACGATATGCGCCAGATCGACGAGTTCGGCGTGGTGAAGCCGCTTCGGGCCTTCCTGGAGACCGTGCGGGCGGCGGACGGCCTGCTTCATGTGACGCTCGACGTGGACTTCCTCGATCCCGCCATCGCGCCCGGGGTGAACACCACGGTCCCGGGCGGCGCCACCTTTCGCGAGGCGCATCTGATCATGGAAGTCGTCGCCGAATCAGGGCTTTGCGCCTCTCTCGATCTGGTCGAGCTGAACCCCTTTCTCGACGATCGCGGTCGGACGGCGAAGCTGATGGTGGATCTCGCCGCCAGCCTGATGGGGCGCCAAGTGCTCGATCAGGCGGGGCGGCGGTTCTGAAGGCGCGCGCCGTGTCAGCTGCTGAAGGCGCGCTCGAACGCCGCCTCGGCGGCCGCGTCGGGCTTCAGCCCTTCGGTCCGTTCCTGAGAGCGTTTTCGGTAGGGCGCCCAGTTCGTGCTGATGTTCCGACAATGCCAATAGCCGACGCGTCCGGTGACGAGGCGATCCTTCAGAAAGCCGCGCACCGCGCCATGCACGTCCCAATGCGCGCCCCGCAGCAGCCCGCGCGGCGCAATGCAGTATTTGGTCGCCCGCATCTCCCCCCCGGAGGCGAGGCGGTTCACATGCTGGGCGTGGCGCGGCGCTTCCGCGAGGCGGTTCGGATCGCGCTCCAGCCAACGGCCGCGGAACAGGCGATAACCGAAGGGCGAGCGGACGGTGTCCGCGAAAACGTCGGAGCCCCGGATCGGCGCGATCAGCTCGTCGACATCGATGCAGAGCACGGCGCGTGCGCGCAGCAGGAAGCGGCGACGCGCCATGTTCATGATCGCGACCTGAAAGAACTTGGTCTCGTGCCGATCCGCGACGCCGAAAGGGAAGGGCGCGTCGATCACCGTCGCGCGGCGCAACCCCTCGATCCCGGCCAAAGCGGCGCGGATTTCTTCAACGCCGTAATCGGTCGAGCCGTTGTCGACGAACACAAGACTGTCCGCGTTGTGGATCCTGGCATGGTATCGCGCCCAGTCGACGATCCAGTCCAGCCGGTTGTTCCTAGACTTGGTGTAGAGCGCGTTGGCGCCCTGAAAGCGCTCGAGATCCTGCGTTCCCGGCGCGAGCGTCGCCTCGAAATCGTCGAACCGGAAGGTGAGCGACCGGACCGGCGCGGTGGGGCCGAGCCAGATCTCCTCGAAGCGTTTGTAACGGCGGATCCGGCGAATCGGGATCCGCTTGCCGTCGCCGAGGATCTCCGCCCGGCGAAGCGCGGGCTCCAGGTTCAGCAGCCGTGGCGCGATCATGCAATAGGCGTCGCGGGCGGGGACGTGGAAGACGTCGTAGGCGAGCGTCCGCCGGTCGTAGACCGCATCATAGTCGGGCCGCCAATCGGTCACGACGCTCGGCGCGTCCCGGCGAAGAGAGGAGCTTTCCGGAATGACCAAACTTGCAAGCTCGGCCATGCGCCGCCGCCTCTCTCAGATGAATCACGAAGACGTGAAAGAAGCGCGGCGCGCGCCGAAAACGCAAGTGCTTCAAAGCTCTATCACGCAGCCCGCGCCCGCGCGTCGCGCCCGGTCCACGGAGTGACCGCCGTTTTGTCCAGCGACCCTTGGAAGGACCACTGACATGAGCGAACCCTCCGACCGTGCGATCGTGCCGTTCATCAGCGTCGACAACATGATGCGGCTGGTCTGGAGCATCGGCGTCGAGCGGTTTTTGACCGAACTCGCCGGCTACATCGAAGAAGACTTCCGCCGCTGGGACCGCTTCGACAAGACGCCGCGCGTCGCCTCGCATTCCGTCGAGGGGGTGATCGAGCTGATGCCGACCTCCGACGGCGAGACCTACGGCTTCAAATACGTGAACGGCCATCCGAAGAACACGCGGGAGGGGCTGCAGACCGTAACCGCGTTCGGCGTGCTCTCGAATGTGGGCTCGGGCTACCCGATGCTGCTGACCGAGATGACGCTGCTGACCGCCCTCCGGACGGCCGCGACCTCCGCGCTCGCGGCGAAGTACCTGGCGCCGACGGGCGCGAGCGCGATGGCGATGATCGGGAACGGCGCGCAGTGCGAGTTCCAGGCCTACGCGTTCCGCGCGCTCTGCGGGGTGACGCGCGTCCGGCTCTGGGACATCGACCGCGCGGCGACGGAAAAGGCGCTCCGCAATCTCGCGGCGGCGGGGATCGAGGCGATCGGCTGCGGCTCGGCGGAGGAGGCGATGGAGGGCGCGGCGATCATCACCACCTGCACGGCCGACAAGCAGTACGCGACCATCCTGACCGACAACATGGTCGGCTCAGGGGTGCACATCAACGCGATCGGCGGGGACTGTCCGGGCAAGACGGAGCTGCACAAGGACATCCTGCTCCGCTCCGAAATCTTCGTGGAGTACCCGCCCCAGACCCGCATCGAGGGCGAGATCCAGCAGCTCGCCCAGGACCACCCGGTGACGGAGCTCTGGCGCGTGATCGCGGGCGAGGCGGCGGGTCGGACCAGCGCGGGCCAGATCACGCTGTTCGACAGCGTCGGCTTCGCGATCGAGGATTTCTCGGCGCTGCGCTATGTGCGCGACCAGGCCAAGGCGACGGGGTTGTTCGAAAAGCTCGACCTGCTGGCCGACCCCGACGATCCGCGCGATCTGTTCGGCATGCTGCTCCGCGCCAAGCCCGCGTAAGCCCGAACAGGCGCGCCCGCCGCGCACCTCTCCGCCATAGGCGACGCCCGTCGATCCTTGCGCCACAGGACCCGCCCCAGCGTTCTCGGCGGAGCCGCTCGTCGCGGCGACCGAAGCGAGGGCGCCGTCGGCCCGCTCAAGGATCGCAGACCGCGCACGCGGCGGCAGCAGGCCGTCCTTGAACGGGTCGTCGGGGGCCTCGATCGAGACGCGGCGGGGAGCGGGGCCGTCTAGAACGCGGCGTTCTCGGGTGTGGGTCTCCGAGCCGACCCCGGCGCCCGCCCCGGTGCCAGATCCGACCCCGGCGCCGGCGCGTCGGCGCCTCGCCGGCTCGCCGGAACACGAGGCCGCGGCGGCGCAGCCGTCGCGTCCGCAGGATTCGACTAAGCGCCGCGCGAGGATCGTCTCCGCGGAGACTGCCGCGTCAGAACGGGATCTCGTCGTCGAGATCGTTGTTGAAGGAACCGCCCTGACCCCCGCTCTGGCCGCCGCGTCCGCCGCCGCCATGGCCCGAGCCGCCATCGTCGTGATCCATCCGGCCGCCGCCCTGGTCATAGCCCATGGAGCCGCCGCCTCCGCCGCCCCCGCCGCCGTCGCCGCGCCCGTCGAGCATGGTCAGCTCCGAACGATAGGGCCGCAGCACCACCTCGGTGCTGTAGCGGTCCTGGCCGTTCTGGTCTTGCCATTTCCGGGTCTCGAGTTGGCCTTCGATATACACCTTCGAGCCCTTTCGAAGATATTGCTGCGCCACCCGGACCAGCGGCTCCGAAAAGATCGCGACCGTGTGCCACTCCGTGCGCTCTTTGCGCTCTCCGGTGTTGCGGTCCTTCCAGTTTTCCGACGTCGCGATCCTGAGATTGCAGACCTGGCCGCCGTTCTGAAAGCTTCGCACTTCCGGGTCCCGCCCCAGGTTGCCGATCAAAATCACCTTGTTGACGCTGCCCGCCATGATCGCCTCCGACGATTTGAAGTGTCGCTTTTCCATCCCCGGTAGCGAACGGCGGGCGCCGCGTCGACGCTTTTGGGCGCCTGCGCCCGGAGAAGCGGGCGCCGCAACGTTGCGAACACGCGTCCGTAGCGCCGAAACGCGGTCCTCCGTTCACGGCTTCGAGACCGCCGCGATCGCGAGCGATAACGCCTGCGTCAGATCAGGCCTCGGAGGGTGGCGGCGCCGGCCGCGAAGCGGCATTTAAGCGCTACGCCCTTGCTGGGCGACGCTTCATCGCGTTTCCGACGACGTCCATGGGAGGAACCCCTTCATGTCGAAAACCATCAAGACCGCCGTCATCTCGTCCTTCGCGCTCGGCTCGGCCGTGGGCGCCGTGGCCGCGCTCGACGCCGACCACGCCGCCGCCGCCGGCAAGGAGAAGTGCTACGGCGTGTCGCTCGCCGGTCAGAACGACTGCGCGGCCGGCCCGGGCACCACCTGCGCCGGCACCTCGACCGTCGACTATCAGGGCAATGCCTGGACCATCGTCCCGGCCGGCGAGTGCGAGGGCCGCACCACGCTCGCCAAGTCGGACAAGCCGCTGCCGGCCCTGGCCGACGGCACGCCCCGCCTCGGCTCGCTCGAGCCGATCGAGCGCGATATGCCGGCGGGCGGCTAAGCGACCCCTGTACCCTTGCGCGGCCGGAACGCTCCGGCCGCGCGCCTTCTCGGCGGAGGAAGCGCCCCGATGCTCGACGCAACGCCCGATCGAAACCGCGTCGACGCCGCCGTCCCGAACCGCGCGGGCGTGGGCCTGAAACACGAGCATCACGACGCGATCGTCGCGGCCTGGGAGGCCGGGAGGGTCGATGTGGCGTGGTTCGAGATCCACGCCGAGAATTTTATGGGCGCGGGCGGCCCGCCGCATCGCCGCCTGGAGTGGATCCGCGAGCGTTTCCCGCTCTCGGTGCACGGCGTCGGCCTGTCGATCGGGGCGGAGCAGGGGCTCGACGCCGCGCATCTCGATCGGCTGGCGGGCGTGGTGGACCGGTACGCGCCGGGGTTGTTCTCGGAGCATCTCGCCTGGTCGACGCACGAGACCCATTTCCTGAACGATCTGCTTCCGGTGCCCTACACGCGGGAGGTCGCGGACCGCGTCGCCGAGCACATCGCGCAGGTCCAGGATCGGGTGGGCCGTCGGATGCTGCTCGAGAACCCCTCGACCTATGTCCGGTTCACGACCTCGACCCTGTCCGAGATCGACTTCCTGGCGCGCGTCGCCGAGCGCTCCGGCTGCGGCCTGTTGCTCGACGTCAACAACGTCCATGTCTCCGCGACCAACCACGGCTACGGCGCGCGCGCCTATCTCGATGATTTTCCCCTGGAACTCGTCGGTGAGATCCATCTGGGCGGCCATGCGGAGGACGCGGACGATCTCGGCGATCCGCTGCTGATCGACAGCCATGATCGGCCCGTGGTCGAGCCGGTGTGGGATCTCTACGCCCATGTGATCGAGACCGCGGGCGCCCGTCCAACCTTGATCGAATGGGACAACGATCTGCCGGCCTGGGAGGCGTTGGCCGCCGAGGCCCGCCGCGCCAACGCGATCCTCGCGCGCCATGAGGCGGACCAAGAGGCGGACCATGAGGCGCACGCCGGGGCCGCGGGCGACACGTCCATGGCGGGGCGCGATGTCGTCCGGCGATGAGGCTTCCGGCGATCCGGCCGGCGCCGGCCGGGCGGCCTTCGCACGCGCTCTGCTCGATCCGAGCGCGCCGACGCCCGCGGATCTGGCGACGCTCGGCGGCCGGCCCGCGGCCAAGCGCTTCGCGGTCTACCGAAACAATGTGACGCTCTCCCTGATCGACGCCGTGCGCGCGGCGTTTCCGTCCGTACGCGCGCTGGCCGGCGCCGAGGCTTTCGACGCCGCCGCCGCCCGTTTCGTCCGCGAGAGCCCCCCGACCAGCCCGGTGATGATCGCCTACGGCGCCGCGTTTCCCGATTGGCTGCGCGCCTACCCGCCGGCGGCCGCGCGTCCCGATCTCGCGGATCTCGCGGCTCTCGATTGGGCGCTTCGGGAGGCCTATCACGCGGCCGACGCGCCGGCGCTCTCGCAAACCGCCTTCGCTCGGTTGGCGGCCGGACTCGATGACGCCGGCGCCGGCGCGCTCGCCTTCGACGTGCATCCGGCTGTGCGCGTCGTCGCTTCCGAGCATGCGCTTTTCGGTCTCTGGCGCCGGGCGCGCGGCCTTGAGGCCGAGCCGGAGGCGGGCGAGGGGGAGCCGCCCGACGCGGGACGTACGGTGCTGGTGACGCGCCCCGAACTCGAGGTTTCGGTCTACGCCGCCCCGGCCGGGTCCGACGCCGTCGTGGCGGCGCTGGCGCGCGGGGCGGATCTGGCGGAAGCCAGCGCGGCGGGGCAGGCTCGGCTCGACGAACGGGCGACGGAATCGGACGCCGAGGGTCGCGTCTTTGATCTGGAGGCGACGCTTCGACTGTTCCTCCACGCCGGCGCGCTGCTCGGCTGAAGGCCGCGATTTTGCGGGGAGTTTCAGAGAGTTGTAAGGGCGAAGCATCAGCTTCGGGGTGATTCGACAATCGGAGGGCGAAGGATGCGTATGGTGATCGACGGTTTGGTCCGACTGCACGACGCGGTTTTTGGCGGGTTGCAGATGCTGTTGGCGGACTGGTTCTTGGGTCTGACGGCTCGTTTGGTGTTCGGCAGCGTGTTGCTGATCTATTTCTGGCACTCTGCGACGCTGAAGGTGATCAGCGGCGAGCCGACCGGCCTGCTCGACTATCTGACGGTCGAGGAGAACGCGCTGTTCCAGATGGCGCCGAAAGCAATTGAAGCGGCGGGCTATGATCCGAGCGCGCTCGGCGGCGAGTACTGGCTGATGGCCTACGCCGGGACCTACGCCGAGTTCGTTCTGCCGCTGCTGGTTTTGATCGGGTTGTTCACGCGCCTGGCGAGCCTCGGCATGATCGGCTTTATCCTTGTCCAATCCTGGGTCGATGTGACCGGTCATGATGCGGATGAATCGACGATTGGTTCGGTTTTTGACCGGATTCCGGACAGCGCTCTGTTGGACCAACGCTTGCTTTGGATCTTTCCGCTTCTGTACCTCATCGTCCGAGGAGCAGGGTTGATCTCAGTGGACGCGCTGTTGCGCTCGACCAGGGGATAGGAGTTCAAGCGGGGGCGACGCCGCTGATGTTTCGGGAAAATGTAACACTTGCGTAAAACACGGCGTCTGATTATGTACCCGTTTTCGAGGAACGACGTCTCTGTCTAGACAATCCTCGCACGGTTTTGTGGGCCCTTAGTCCGCTCTCAGATGCAGCGCGCCGCCGACTCTCCCCCCAACCCGTCGGCGTAGCTGCTAGGGGTCGCGTCGATCGCCGCAAGGCGCTCCTTCCCCCGTTATCGATGCGACCCCACCCTTTCAGAACCGCCGCCGACGCGCCCCGTCGGCGGCGGTTTTCATTTATACGCCCTCCCCAAGTCATACGCCCTCCCCAAGTCGCGTTCGCCGCGCTATCTGCTCGCATTCAAGCAGGAGGCGAGTCATGGCGAAGGCGCGGGCGGCGGGCTCGAAGGGCGCGCGAGCGAAGGCGGACGGCGCGTCGCCGGCGAAGCGGAGCGCGGCGCGGGCGAAGGCGCAGCCGATCGCCGCCGAGCGCAAGATCTCGATCCGCGGCGCGCGCGAGCACAATCTCAAGAACGTCGACATCGACCTGCCGCGCGACCAGCTCGTCGTGATCACCGGCCTGTCCGGCTCCGGCAAATCCTCGCTCGCCTTCGATACGATCTACGCCGAGGGTCAGCGGCGCTATGTCGAGAGCCTGTCGGCCTACGCCCGGCAGTTCCTCAACATGATGGAGAAGCCGGACGTCGACCATATCTCCGGCCTCTCCCCGGCGATCTCGATCGAGCAGAAGACCACGTCGAAGAACCCGCGCTCGACGGTCGGCACCGTGACGGAGATCTACGACTATCTGCGCCTGCTGTTCGCCCGGGTCGGCACGCCCTACAGCCCCGCGACCGGGCTGCCGATCGAAAGCCAGCAGGTCTCCGAGATGGTCGACCGGGTGATGGCGATGGCGGAGGGGACCCGCGCTTATCTGCTCGCGCCCATCGTCCGCGATCGCAAGGGCGAGTACCGCAAGGAGCTGCTGGAGCTCAGAAAGCAGGGCTTCCAGCGCGTGAAGGTCGACGGGACCTTTTACGAACTCGACGAGCCGCCGACCCTCGACAAGAAGCTGCGCCACGACATCGACGTGGTGGTCGACCGGATCGTCGTGCGGGAGGGGCTCGAGCAGCGGCTCGCGGACAGTTTCCAGACGGCGCTCGATCTGGCTGACGGCATCGCGATCGTCGAGACCGCGCCGGCGGCGGGGGAGGGCGATCCGGAGCGGACCACCTTCAGTCAGAAATTCGCCTGCCCGGTTTCGGGCTTCACGATCCCCGAGATCGAGCCCCGACTGTTCTCGTTCAACGCGCCCTTCGGCGCTTGCCCGGAATGCGACGGTCTGGGCGTCGAGATGGTGTTCGATCCGGATCAAATCGTGCCGGACCATAGCCGTTCGCTCTACGACGGGGCGATCGCGCCCTGGTCGAAGACCGGGCAGCCCTCGCCCTATTACCGCCAGACGATGGATGCGGTGGCGCGGCACGCGAAGATCAGCGTGCATGCGCCCTGGGGCGATCTGCCGAAAGCGGCGCAGGATCTGCTGCTCTACGGCTCGAACGGCCAGCCGATCGAGTTCCGCTTCGACGATGGCGGTCGGGTGTATCAGGTGAAGCGCCCGTTCGAAGGCGTGATCCCGAACCTCGACCGCCGCTGGAAGGAGACCGGCTCGGACCAGATGCGCGAGGAGTTCGAGCGCTACCAGACCCAGGCGCCCTGCAAGGCCTGCGGCGGGCACCGCCTGAAGCCGGAAGCGCTGGCCGTGAAGCTCGGCCCGGCCGAGAGCGCGCTTCATATCGGTCAGGTGACGCAGAAATCGATCCGGGAGGCGGCCGCCTGGGCGGAGACGCTGGCGGACGAGCTGTCGTCCAACAAGCTCACCATCGCCACGCCGATCCTGAAGGAGATCCGGGAACGGCTCGGCTTTCTGGTGAACGTCGGTCTCGACTATCTGACCCTGTCGCGGAACGCCGGCACGCTCTCGGGCGGAGAGAGCCAGCGGATCCGGCTGGCGAGCCAGATCGGATCGGGGCTGACGGGCGTGCTCTATGTGCTCGACGAGCCCTCGATCGGCCTGCACCAGCGCGACAACGACCGTCTCCTGACGACGCTGAAGAATCTGCGCGACGCCGGCAACACGGTGCTGGTCGTCGAGCACGACGAAGAGGCGATGCGCGAGGCGGATTACCTGGTCGATATGGGCCCCGGCGCGGGCGTTCGCGGCGGCGCGATCGTCTCGGCCGGCACGCCGGAGCAGGTCGCGGCCGATCCGAACTCCGTCACCGGCGACTATCTCGCGGGTCGGCGGGAGATCCCGACGCCGTCGAAGCGCCGCCCCGGCGACGGGCGCTGGCTCGAAGTGCTTGAGGCGACCGGGAACAACCTGAAGAAGGCGAGCGCCAAGCTCCCGCTCGGGACCTTCACCTGCGTGACCGGGGTCTCGGGCGGCGGCAAATCGACCTTCACGATCGAGACGCTCTACAAGACGGCCGCGAACCGGCTGAACGGCGCGCGCCAGCAGCCCGCGCCCTGCAAGGCGATCCGCGGCCTCGAATATCTCGACAAGGTGATCGACATCGATCAGTCGCCGATCGGGCGGACGCCCCGCTCGAACCCGGCGACCTACACGGGCGCTTTCACGCCGATCCGGGACTGGTTCGCCGGGCTGCCGGAGTCGCAGACCCGCGGCTACAAGCCGGGCCGCTTCTCCTTCAACGTGAAGGGCGGCCGCTGCGAGGCCTGCCAGGGCGACGGCGTGCTGAAGATCGAGATGCACTTCCTGGCCGACGTCTATGTGACCTGCGACGTCTGCCACGGCGCGCGCTACAACCGCGAAACGCTCGAGATCAAGTACCGCGACAAGTCGATCGCCGACGTGCTCGACATGACGGTCGAGGACGCCGCCGAATTCTTCAAGGCGGTCCCGATGATCCGGGACAAGATGGAGACGCTGCGCGAGGTCGGGCTCGGCTACATCAAGGTAGGCCAACAGGCGACGACGCTCTCGGGCGGCGAGGCGCAACGCGTGAAACTGTCCAAGGAACTGGCGAAACGCGCGACCGGCAGCACGCTCTACATCCTCGACGAGCCGACCACGGGCCTGCATTTCGACGACGTGAAGAAGCTGCTCGAAGTGCTGAACGAGCTGGTCGAGGCCGGCAACACGGTGGTCGTGATCGAGCACAATCTCGACGTGATCAAAACGGCGGACTGGATCGTCGATCTGGGGCCCGAGGGCGGCGACGGCGGCGGCGAGGTCGTCGCGATGGGAACGCCGGAAGCCGTCGCCCAGGTCGCCGCGAGCCACACCGGCCGCTATCTGCGCGAGATGCTGCCCGACAGGCGGCCCGCAAAACGCGCCGGGAAATCCAAGGCGATCGCGGCCGAATAGACCGAACCGCGCTCCGTCAGGGCGCGCTCGGCAGCCCGGGCCCGCCGTGGAGCTTAGGCTTCCGCGCATTGAGCCGGCGTTCAGTGAGGCTTTGGCTCAGGCTCGGCGTCTCCGGCCCGCGCAGCCGGCGACCGAGCCGCTCCTGAGCCCGGCGGGCGCGGTCGAGCCGGCGCGGCGCGTCCAGCCGCTCCAGACGACGCGTTCTCTCCTGGAGAAGCGTGCGCTCGCGCTGGTCCGACGCGGCGTCGGCGTTGCGCTCCAGGCGATCCCGCTGCTCCGCGCGGATTCGCTCGCCGACATCGTCCGCGCAGGCCGTTCCCGCCGAGAAACCGACGGCCAACGCGCTTACGACGGCGATCAGCGCGCTCTGGCGCGCAGCTCGGGCTCTCATGGCCGGCCCCTTGACCCTGCGGTCTCCTCATTTCACGCTGCTACTCCAGATAGAGCTCGCAAAGCCAAAGACAGGGAGGCCGCCATGGACGTGAACCATGTCCTCAGCCGAAAGCCGCTGACGGGCGTCGTCAGCATCGGGCCGCGGGAGACCTTGGCCGGGCTCGCCGCGCTGCTGGGCGAGAAACGGATCGGCGCGGTGGTCGTTCTCGACGAAGCGGATCGGTTGGTCGGCGTCATCTCGGAGCGCGATGTGATCCGCGCCCTCGGCGAGACGGGCGCCAATGCGCTGCACGCGCCGGTCTCGCGCTATATGACCGAGACGGTCCAAACCACCTCTCCGACCGAGAACGTCTTCCACGTGCTCGACCGGATGACCGAGGGACGCTTCCGGCACATGCCGGTGCTCGACAACGGAACCGTCGTCGGCGTCGTCTCGATCGGCGATCTGGTGAAGGCGCGGATCGAGGCGCTGCAGGCGGACAATGAGGCGCTCGAAGAATTCATCCGCAGCTGAAGCGGCGCGGCCCGACCCTCTGTCGCGCCGACCCGCGCCGGATAGGAGGCCGCCGGAATGGCCGATGACGACCATCTCGCCGCGCTCAGAAGCGGCCTCGACGTCTGGGCGCGCTACCGCGCGGCGGTGGACGATCCGCTCGATCTGTCCGGCGCGGACCTTGTCGGGCTCGAGGCTCGGCAGGGACCCTTTCGGAGGGTCCTCTTGAGCGGCGCTCAGCTCGACGGCGCGCTGCTGCGCGACGCCGATTTTCGCGAGGCGGATCTTTCCGGAGCGTCGTTCGAGGGCGCGGAGTTGGTCCTGACCAATCTCGGCCGGGCGAAGGCGCGGGACGCGTCGTTTCGCGACGCCCGGCTCGACGGCGCGACCCTCTGGAAACTCGCCGCCGAGGGCGCCTGCTTCGCGGGCGCCAATCTCAGCCGGATCGGCGCCTCGAGCGCCAAGCTTGCGCGGACGGATTTCCGCGACGCGGATCTCTGCGACGCCATCCTGGAGCGCGCCAATCTGAGCGCCGCCCGGCTTGACGGCGCGCGGCTCGACCACGCGGTTCTGCGCGGCGCGGATCTTCGCGGCGCAAGTCTCGCCGGCGCGACTCTGAAAAGCGCGATCCTCGACGGCGCGCGTCTGAGCCCCGAGCGGCTGCGGGGCGCCGATTGGCGCGGGGCCAGCCTGCGCGGCGTCGATCTCGGGGGCGCGCGTCTGTCCGGCGAGACCTTGATCGGGGTCGACTTTTCCGGCGCCGATCTGCGGGGAGCGGAGCTCGCCGGCGCGGACCTGCATCATGCGACCTTCGACGGCGCGCGTCTCGACGACGCCGATCTGCGGGACGCGGTCGGCCTGACGCGCCCGCAGATCGAGGTCGCTGCCTCTACCGCCGGCGCGCTGATCCCGGAGGAGCCGAGCGCGCCCCTCAACGCCCTCGATCGCGTTGTCGAGGGCAATGTGATCCGTTTGATCCGGCGGACTTGACCCGCGTCGTTCAGGCGCCGAGAACGCGTCGCGCGCGGCGACCCGGTCGAAGCGCCATACCGGCGGCGAGACCGGCAGACCAGTAAGGGGGGAAAATGAACGGACAGATCCGGACGGGGCTCTACCCGGGCACCTTCGATCCCGTGACCCTCGGGCATGTCGACATCATCCGCCGGGCCCTCCGCCTGGTCGATCGCCTCGTGATCGGCGTCGCGATCAACCGCGACAAGGGACCGATGTTCTCGCTCGAAGAGCGGGTCGAGATGATCGAGGAGGAGTGCGAGCGGCTCCTTGGGTCCGACCGCGGGCGGGTGGAGGTTCTGCCGTTCGAGAACCTTTTGATGCACTTCGCCGAAGAGGTGGGCGCAGCCGTCATCATCCGCGGTCTGCGCGCGGTGGCCGATTTCGAGTACGAGTTCCAGATGGTCGGCATGAACCGCGCGCTCAACGATCGGATCGAGCTCGCCTTCCTGATGGCCGACCCGCATCATCAGGCGATCGCGTCGAAACTCGTGAAGGAGATCGCGCGCTTGGGCGGCGACATCTCCAAATTCACGACGCCTTCCGTGGAGCGGCGCCTGATGCAGAAGCTCGGCCGCGGTTAGGCCGCATTCCGCCGATTGTTCGCTACGCCAATGGCGCCGCGTCGGCCGACGCGGCCCCGACCTCTCAACGCTCGTTCAGGGAGCCCGATATGAGCCCGACGGCTGCGCGGATCGCCGCTTTCGCCCTCGCTTTGTCTCTCGCAGGCTGCGGCCTCTCGTCTTCGGACGACGCCGCATCCGACCAAGCGGATCCGAGTTCCGGACGGACCGCATCCACCGCCTCCAACCTGGAAAGCCCAGAAACGATGATTGCAAAAGACGAACTGCCGGCGATCTCGGATCCCGAGAACACGCTTGTGATCAAGCTGAAATCCGGCCTCGTGGTCGTCGACTTGAACGACGAGGGCGCTCCCCAGCATGCGGGGCGGCTGAAGGAGCTGGCGCGGGCGGGATTCTATGACGGGATCGTCTTTCACCGCGTGATCGACGGTTTCATGGCGCAGACCGGCGATCCGACCGGCACCGGGCGCGGCGGCTCCGACAAGCCGGACCTGCCGGCCGAGTTCGGCCCGATCCCGTTCGAGCGCGGCGTCGTCGGCATGGCGCGCAGCCAGAGCCCGAACAGCGCCAACAGCCAGTTCTTCATCACCTTTCAGAACTCGGACTGGCTGAACGGCCAGTACACCGTGGTCGGAACGGTGGTCTCGGGCATGGAGCATGTCGACCAGATCAAGCGGGGCGAAGGCTCGGGCGGCGTGGTGTCCGAGCCGCGGGACGAGATGCTGGCCGTGCGGGTCGCCGCGGATCTCTGACGGGGCGCCGAGCTGGGCGCGCAGGCGCGGTCAGGATCGGCGAAGGGATTGTTGTGGGGCGCGTTTTCCCGCGCGGCGACGACTGGACGCCGCGCGGCATGAGGAGACGTCGATGACCATGGTCTCAACCGCGCCCGCTCGCCGCCGGGGCGCTGATCGCAGCGCCGACGGTCAGGGCGGCGAGCGCCGCGGCGAAGCCGAGGGCGCACCTTGAGC
>JBCBRF010000070.1:0-18360 GCA_039819865.1 Pseudomonadota bacterium
GCCGGCGGGCCGATCCGGCTGGTCGCCGGGGCCCCCGTCGCGCCGGAAAGCGCCCGCGCGGGTCAGATGCCCGCTGCCGAGCAGATGCGTCACGACGATCAGCAGCCGCATCGGCGTGGAGGGGGAGTGGTCCGCGTCGCTCATCGGGCCTCGGTCCTCATGAGGCCCCGCGGGCGCTTTCCGGCGCGACGGGGGCCCCGGCGACCAGCCGGATCGGCCCGCCGGCGCGTGGCGGGCGATCGATCGAAACGCCTCGATCGAGGGTCAGCGGATAGAGCCGCCCGCGTTTGATCTGAAAGGGCGCCGGCCCGTCGAAGGCCCAGCCATGCGCCCAGGCGAGCGCGGTGCGGATCACATTCATATGCGTGACCAGAACCGCGCGGCCGCCGGCCTCCGCCAGCCGCTCGAACAGCGGGATCAGGCGGGCGCGAACATCGCCCGGACCCTCGCCGCCGGGGCAGCGCATCGCCCATCCCCCGAGCGTCGACCAGGCCTCGATCGGACGATAGCCGCTCTCGGGCGAGGCCATGAGCTCGACGCCGCGCCGCCCCTCCCAACGCCCGAGATCCATTTCCACAAGCGCGGGCTCGATCCGCACCCCCGCCGCGCGTCCTGCGAGCAGCGTCGCAGTCTCTCGCGCGCGGACCAGAGGGCTGGAGAGAATGGCGGCCGCATCCCAGGGCGCGGGCGCGCGCGCGCCCTCGAATTCGGAACGCCCGGCGGCGTCGAGCGGCTGATCCGCTCGGCCCTGCAGCCGTCCCTCCCGGTTCCAAGTCGTACGCGCATGGCGCAGCAGGGCGATCTCGACCGTCACGAGGCCCGGTCCCGCAGGCAGGGACGCCGTGGCGCGTCCTCGGCGATGATCGGGCGCAGCGTGGATCGGAGCCGTCCGGCGGCTGTCGCGATCGAATGCGCGCGCTCGACTGCGGACCGGGCGGCGCGCCCTCGGGCGGCGAGCCCCGCGCGATCGGACGAGGCTTCGTCGAGCGCCGCGGCGAGCGCGGCCGGGTCGTCGGGCGGCGCCCTCAGACCGTCCTCGCCGATCACGTCCCGCACGCCTGGGCGATCCTCCGCGAGCACCGGCAGCCCATGGGCGCGAGCCTCGAGATAGGCCATGCCGAACGCCTCCCCCACGCCTGGCCAGACCAACAGATCGGCGTCGCCATAAGCGCGCGCGACCGCGTCTTCCGCCAACTGTCCGCGGAGCTGAACCCGATCTCCGAACCGCCCGAACAGCTCGCGCACCTCCTCCGCGGCCGGGCCGTCGCCGACGACCTCGAGCCGCCAGTCGGCGCGCGCCCGACCGAGCGCGTCGGCGAGCGTGCGATAGGAGGCGAGCTTGTCCCCGGGGCGCATCATCGCCACCGTCAGAAGTCGGAGCGGCCCCTTGGACGCTTCCCGCTCACGCGGCGCGGCCGGAAGTTCCAGGAACGGCGGCAGATCCACCAGCGTCTGGGTCGAGTCGAGCGCCGCGTCCAACGCCGGACGATCGCGGCTGGTGAGACAGAAGATCACGTCCGCGAGGTCGATCCCCGCCTCCGCATCCATCGCGCTCTCCGCCCAGGGCCCGGAGAACCGCTTTTTCGAGCGTGAGGCTTCCGCCACCACATAAGGGATCTCGAGCTCGGCTGCGATCCGCGGACCGAGGAAGTCCGGCGCCTTGTAGTACAGGTGGTAGGTGAACCAGAGCCTCGGCCGGGCCGAAGCCGGCAGCGCGCGATAGCGCTCGACCAGACGGTGGCTCTCGGCCAAAGCCGCCTCCGCCCGCGCCGCAAACGCCGCCTCCGAGGGGTCTGCGACGAAGGCCCGAAACCGCGACGCGATCTCGGGCGTGAAGCCGGCCGTCGACAACGCCTTCAGGAACAGCCGCGCCATCCGACGGTCGCCCGACGGGGTCGGATGGTCGGGCGCTTTGAGCGGCGCGTAAAAAGCGATTGGAACCGTGTCCGCCATCGGCTCAGGCCTCCCGCATCTTCGGCGCCCGCGCGCCCCGTTCCGCTCGGGCGCGGGCGGCCGCGTCCAGCGCGTCGGTCAGCCGTCGGTCGACCGCAGCGACGCCGTCGGCCGCGCCGAAACGCTCCCGGAGCCGCGCATAGAGCGCTTCGGCCTGCTCGGCGCGCTCCGCGGGCCCGCGCGCGGCCTCCAGAATTGCGCCGGCCAGCGCATTCGGGTCGCGTTCCGGAACCAGCCGCCCGAACCGCGGCTCTGAGATGAACTCCGGGATCGCCGAGACGGCCGTGGAGATCACCGGAAGCTTCTGGCTCGCCGCCTCCATCAGGACGTTGGGCAGTCCGTCGCGATCGCCATCCTCCGCAATGCGGCTCGGCAGCGCGAACAGGTCCGCCGCCCGGAGCGCCTCGATCACCGCGGTCTGCGCCTGCGCGCCCCGCCAGTCGATCCGGTCCGTAAGGCCCGCCGCCGCCGCCTGCTCCGCGAGCGCGGCTTTGAGCGGCCCGCCGCCGATATGGACGAAGCGCCAGGCCATGTCCTTCGGCAGCAGCGCTAGCGCGGCGATCAGATCGTCATAGCCCTTTTTCGCCACCAGCCGGCCGACCGAGATCAGGGTGATCGGGTCCGCCATGTCGGCGCCGTCGCGCGCCGGCCGCGCTGCGGGCGGTTCGGGAAAGCGCGCCAGATCGAGCCCGTGATAGACGAGGCCCACCTTCTCCGCGAAGGGCGCCAGCTCTTGCAGATGCGCCGCGCCGACGCGGGTGCAGGTCACGCCGAACCGCGCGGAGACGAGCTTCTCCCGCTTTTCCCAGTCCGGGATGGTCCAGATATCCTTGGCGTGGGCGGCGAAGCCCCATTCGATCCCCCGCATCACAGCCGCGTAGCGCGCCACCGAGCCGGGGGTGTGGAGGAAGTGGACATAGAGGAACCGCGTCTGCTCCGGCAGCTCGCGCGCGAGCGTCGCCGCCTGCCCGAAGCGACGGATCCGATTGACGGTGCGGTCCCGCGCCAGATCCTTCAGCCACAGCCGGGCCGCTCGCCAAAACCCCGCGCGCCCGATCTGGCTCAGCACGCCGCGGAGCACCCGAAGCGGCTCGTGACGCAGATACTCCGGCAGATAGCGCCGCCGCGCGGTGATCCGGTCATGGATCGGGTGGGTCTCCCGATCGGTCGGATGGCGGAGCGACCAGATGTCGAAGCGCCGCCCAGCCGCCTCGAGCCCTGCGAGCTCCTGTGCGACGAAGGTCTCCGACAGACGCGGATAGCCCTTGACGATCACGGCGAGGGCGGGGGCGTCGTGGTCGGGGGCTGGATCGGGTCCCGCGCTCATTCCGCCGCCTGCACCCGGCCGAGCGTCGGGGCCGCGTAGCCCACCACGGCCTCGAGCCCGCTGAGCAGTCCCGGCGCGTCGACGCTGGACGGTTTCGGCTGATCCGCCAGCCCCCGGATCGCCGCCGCCATCACCGCCGGGTCGCGCAGAGCCGGGTCGCGATCGGCGCCGAGGCTCGGCAGCATGCGCACCAGCCCGAGCTGCTCCGCCGCCTGCGCCCGGATGTACTGCTCGAGCCGTGGCGAGGTCCTCGGCGCGATCACCGCCGGTTTATCGAACGAGAGCACCTCGCAGAATGTGTTGTAGCCGCCCATCGCGATGACGCCCGTCGCCTCGGTCATCAGCCGTTCGAGCCGGCTGTCGAACGAGAGCGACTCGATCATCGGCAGAGCCGCCGAGCGCCGCTCGAACTCGCGCCGCGACTCGGGGTTCATGAAGGGTCCGAACACCAGTTGCGCCGGCGTGTCGAGCGTCGGGTCCGCTTCATAGGCGGACAGCGTCCAGTCCATCAGCCAGTCGCCGTCGCCGCCGCCGCCGGCCGTCACCAGGACGAACGGGTCGCGCGGCGGGTTCTCGATCGCCGGATCCGGCCAATCCGGGGCTTCGCGCCGCAGATAGCCCGTATACCGGATGCGCCGCCGCATGGCTTTCGGGATCGGCAGCCCCTTGAGCGGCTCGTAGATCTCTTGAAGCCCGTAGATCCAGAACTCGTCATAATACTCGGACGCGATCTCGATCGCCCGCTTGCGCTTCCACTCCTCGGCCAGCGCCTCCGGCTCGTCGAGCACGTCGCGGAGACCGAGCACCAGGCGCGTCCCGCGCCGCCGGAGCTGCTCGAGCGTCGGCAGGATCTCGCCGCGGAGCCCCGCCGGCTCCTTGTCGACGATCAGCAGATCCGGCTCGAACGACTTCGCCGTCGCCGCGATCATCTGCTGACGCAGTTCGGTGGTGTGGGCGATGTCGATATTCATATTGTGGGTGGCGTAATCGCCGCTCGGCAGCTTCACCACGCCCGGCACCCGCACGAAATCGACGCCGGTCGGAAAATCGAACCGGCCGACGATCGGCGAGCCGGTCATGATCAGGATGCTGGCGTTTGGGAAAGCGTCCGCGAGCGCGATCGAGATCGCACGGCTCCGCCGCAAATGGCCGAGACCATAGGTGTCGTGGCTATAAAGAAGGACACGCGGGCCTCTGGGAACGCCGCCGCGGGGGGACCAAAGACGTGGCCACATCGAGCGCTCTCTCCCTTCGCGCGCGCCGGAATGCGCGGCTGTATAGCGTAAATGGCTGCTCGGGCGGAGCAAAAACAACGGTCGGCCCTTGGCGTCCCGCCAAATTTGATCGCCGTTTCAGCCGATTAACCCGACGCGACGCGGTCCGCCACCGGCGCGCCGACGATCGCGAGGACAGGCCCTAAGCTGGGGCGGTCCCGGGCTCAAGCCAAGAAGCGCTCGCGAAACGATCAGGACAACGTGCGCGTCCCGCGAGCGGTTCCGCCGTCGCGCCATCTTGATCCCGCGCGCGCCACGGACGATGCAGGATCGGACCGAGCGCCGGCCGGAGCGCTCTGGCGGCTCCGCGCGCGGGGTCTCGGGCGGCGAAGGAGGCGGACATGGCGCATGGCGGATCCGAGGGACGCGAGTCGGGGCGGGCCGCATGGCGCGTCGCGCTTCCCACCGCGGCGCGCTCGCTTGTCCGTGCTCTGGCGCTCCCGGCCCTTGCGCTCCCGGTCCTGGCGCTCCTGGCGCTCCTGGCGCAAGGGAGCGCGCCCGCGGTCGCTCAGCCCGCGGCGGGCGGTCCGGCTCCGATGCCTCCGGCGATGTCCGACGCCATCGAGAAGGCCCGCGAGAGCGGATCGGTGATCATCGTTTCTCCCCAGGGCGACGGATCGTGGGACTATCGCGCGCTCGCCGGTCCGACGACCTCGGAGAGCTACGACGCCCTCGCCGACGGAACTCAGCCGGAGATGAGGGTCCTCGACCGGACCCAATTGAGCGTCGCCGCCTTTTATGAGCGGCTGGGCGACCGGCTGGAGACGGCGCCGACCGTGCTCCCCCGGATCCAGAGCGCCCTCGCCGAAGCCAGTCCCGACGGCGACCCGGTCTATTTCGCCTGGGTCTTCCTGGTGGTTCTCGGCGGCTTGTGCGTCGGCTGGCTGGTCGAGAAGTTCTACTACGGCGTGCGGCTGGTCGGCCCCTGGTTCATTGCGCAACAGCAGGAGCATCCTCAGGGCTTCGTTGACAAGCTGCCGATCCTCGCGCTCCGGGTCGCGCTGTCGGTGGGCGGCGTCGCGCTCTCCTGCACGGTGGCTCTGCTGCTCGGGCTGATCTTCTACGAGCCGCACGTGCCGACGCAGAAGACGGCTCTGATCATCCTCGCGGCCTACGCGGCGATCCGAGTCGTGAACGCGATCTGGCGGATGGTCCTGTCGCCCTATTTGCCGAACTACCGGATCCCGGCGCTCGACGATCCATCTGCGCGGACGCTCCACGCCTGGATGGTGTCGAGCTCCGCCTTCGCCTTCTCCGCGCTTGCGATCGGTTATTGGCTCGAAGCGATCGGGCTGTCGGCGGATGACGGCGCGATGATCCAGACCGTGGGCGGGCTGCTCACGGTGTTGTTCAATCTCGCGCTGATTCGCGCCAACCGCGTGGCGGTGGGCCAGGCCATCCTGGGCGGGCGCGAGGGCCGGCGCGCCAGCGTTCCGGCGCGGATCGGCGCGGCGCTCTGGGCCCCGGCGCTGTCGCTTTACCTGATCATCGCCTGGGCGGAGATGGCCTATCGCGTCGTCATGGGGTGGCCGGTCGGCGCCCCTCTGATCATCGGCACCTACGTCATCATGACGGCGCTCATCGCGACCTATGGCGGCATCGCCTACCTGATCGAGTGGATCTTCACGCGCCGCGCGCCCAGGCCCGCAGAGGTCGCGGCCCTCGAGCACGAGGAGGCGCAGGAGGACGCCTCGGCCGACCGCGCCGCGCGCCCCGGCGACGCCGGTCCCGAGGATCCGGGCATGGCCGCGATGTTCGGTCCGACCAGCTACCGCATGCGCACCATGCAGGACCTGGCCCGTCGTGTGGCCTCGATCTTCGCGATCCTGGCGGGCGTCGTCGCGACGCTCTGGATCTGGGAATCGAACTTGTTCGCCGAGGAGAACACGACGCTGCGCTGGACGATCGACATCGCGACGATCCTCTTCATCGGCTACATCGTCTACCATTCCGTTCGCATTGGCATCGATCAGCGCATCGAGGAGGAGGGCGGCGCCGATTTCGTCGTCGAGCCGGGCGGCGAGGGCGGGGAGGGGGCCGCCGCCTCGCGCCTGGCCACCCTCTTGCCGCTGTTCCGGAACTTCCTGCTGGTCACGATCGCGGTCATCACGCTGATGATGCTGATGCTCGAGCTCGGCGTGAACGTCACGCCGCTGTTCGCGGGCGCCGGCGTCGTCGGCCTCGCCATCGGTTTCGGCGCGCAGACCCTGGTGCGGGACATCTTCTCCGGCGCCTTCTTCCTGATCGACGACGCCTTCCGGAAGGGGGAATACATCGACATCGGCGAGGTGAAGGGCACGGTCGAGAAGATCTCCGTGCGCTCGTTCCAGCTCCGCCACCATCTCGGCTACCTGCACACCATCCCGTTCGGCGAGGTGAAGCACCTGACGAACTACAGCCGCGACTGGGTGATGATGAAGCTGCCGCTTCGACTGACTTACGACACCGATGTCGAGAAGGTTCGAAAGCTGATCAAGAAGCTTGGTCTGGAACTTCTCCAGGATCCGGAGATCGGCCACCAGTTCACGCAGCCGCTGAAAAGTCAGGGCGTCTACATGATGGAGGACTCGGCGATGATCTTCCGGGTGAAGTTCATGTGCAAGCCGGGCGATCAGTGGGTGATCCGTAAGAAAGTCTACGCCGCGATCCGCGAATTGTTCGAGCGAGAGGGCGTGCGGTTCGCGCACCGCGAGGTGACGGTGCGGCTCGCGGACGGCCCGCCGAACCGCGAACTGACCGAGGAGGAGCGCCGTACCATCGCGGGGTCGGTCCGCCCGCTCCTCGATCCGCCCGACGTCCCAGGCCCCGGCGGCGCGCCCGCGATGGCGACGGACGATCGCTGACCGCGACTCAGGCGCGGGGGCGAGCGGTCATGATGGTCTGAGGCTCGCTTGGCACGTCGCGGCTTCGGCGACCCGCAGCCAACGACGATAGGCCGCCGGTCCCGGCTGCTGGGAGAGCGCGAAGGAGGCCGGCGGCGGCCTCCGCAGAAGCTCGGGAATATCCGCGTATCGACGCTCCGCAGCGATCCGCCGCAGCGCGGACACCGTCCCGACGGAGCCCGGTGGATTGAGGCGTCGATGCTCGTCGAAATACGAGATTGCGGCCACGAGGCATCCGCTCGGAGCGGCGTCGATTTCCGGCGCCGCCCGTCGCAGCGCGCGCACCGAGCGTGGCAGAGAGCGCAGGACGAACACCGCATATGCGGTCTCGAGCGAGATCTCCACGTCCTGAAGCCGTTCGACCGCCTCACGCGCCCGCGCCCCTTTCGCGCCGAGCGCCGCTTCGAGTCGCTCGAGCTTTTCCAGCGAGAGGAACGCGCCCCAATCCTCTCTCAGCGTCGCTGGATCGATCTTCGAAAGATCATACTGAAATCCGATCGAAACGCCGTCTGTTTCGACGTCGTAGATCGGTCGGTCGAGCATGTTGCGATAGGTGGTCTCGTCGCCGATCCGAGCGGCCACGATCAGATCGAGCAGCAGCTTCGCCGCCTCGCGCCCAGCCTCCGGGTCCGCTCCGGCGCCGTCGCCCAGCGTGTCCGCGACGACCGCCGCGAGGACCTGTTCGAACTGAGCGCGCGCGGCGAAGGCGCTCCGTTCCATGCGCTCGGAGTACGCGATTTGCTCGGCCAGGAACGTTGAAAGCTCCTCCGCCTCGTCCCGCGCCGAGTCCGCCTGCACCTTAAGGTAGAGCGCCACGCCGGCCGCCGCCGTCGCCGCCAACAAGCCCCCGAGCGTGCGCTGGATCACCCGCCGCGAGGAAGTCGCTTGCGCGCGGCGCGCTTCATCCGCCTCGGCCGCCGCCGCCTCCGCTTCGGTGAGCGCGCTCTGCAGCTGTTGGGCCCGAGCCCGCTCGCTTTTCAACGCCGCGGTCTCCGCGGCCTCGCTCGCTCGGATGAACTCGGAGTGGAGCGCGGTCGGGCTCGGGGCTTCGGGCGGCTGCGACGCGGCCCAGGCCTTCGCCGCCGCCACATCATCTCCGCCGAGCAGCCGAAACTCGGAGCGTCCGATCGCGTCCCAGGCCTGAGCGAGCTTCAGAAGGCGCGTGTGCTCGCGCAGCCAATCGGTCTCGATCCGAAGCGCTTCGACCAGCGCGACGAGCCCGGCCATAAAGGAGCGCCCCCCGTCGAACCGGACGTAGTTGAGCCGCGCGATCCCTTCGGGCGGCGGCGCGTCGCCGACATCGCGCCAAAGCGCCGGCGTGATGCGCTTCGACAGCCGCTCGGCCTCCTCTACTTCCCAGCGACACGTCTCGGACCGGGCGGAGGCGGGCGAGACGACGAACACGACGGCGTCCGCTTCGAGGATCAGCGCGCTCAGACGCCGCCGCCAGTCCTCGCCGAAGGAGATCGCCTCCGTGTCGATCAGCACGTCGAACCGGCCGTCGAACTTGAGCCCGGCGACCAACTCGTCGGCGAACGCCGAGTCTTCGCGAGAGTATGAGACGAATACGCTGAGACGCGGCGCGGTCGGCTCTGCGCCGGAGGTTTCAATAGATCGCGCGTCCGACCCGGACATGATCGCGCCCTCGCTCGACGACCTAAGCTTCGCGGGACGATAATCATCGGGCCGAAGCGGTCCAACGCCGCAGAGGGTCGCGTCCCAGGGTCGCGTCCCAGGGGGGCGTCCCAGGGTCGCGTCTCAGGGGGGGCGGACCAACTTGGATCGGGCTGATCCGAGCTGCGCCTAGCGCGTCGAGCCGCCGCGACTCTCCGGCCGACGGCGACCGGCCGTAGTCTGTCTAACCCCGCAGCGACATCAGCTGCGCGAAGATCGCGCCGATGCGCAGCATCTCCGGGTCGTCCGCTTGGCCGATCAGTAGGAAGGCGTGCCGGCCGTCGACCCAGCTGACCGCGCTCTGATCGAGCAGCCGCGCGGTCTCGAGCGCGGGCGGCGCCTCCGGATCCGCCGCCGGCGCGTCGAGCGGGCGCTCGATCACGCACAGCGCGAACGGCGCGCCGTCGGCGCCCGCGAACACGATCTGCCCGAGCGCCCGGCCGTCGAAAGTCAGGAGCTGCGCCTGGCGAAGCTCGAAGCCGGACGGCGGCGCCGAGGCCGCCAGCAACCGCCGATCCACCGCCGCGCCGATCCGCTCCAGACGGGTGTCGAGCGCGGCCGCGCTGAGCGGCGCCGCCTCGAGCGTCTCTTTGGAGAACAAGCGGTGATAGACGGCGACCGACATTTTCCATCCGGGCGCGCTCGCGACCGGCGCCGCCGGCGCCACGGGCGCGACCGCAGGCCGGGTCGCCGCAAGCTCCTCCCCGTCGAGGATCCGCTGCAGCGCCGCCATCGGATCGCCGGCGCCGTCGGACAGCAGCAGGCCCCCGCCGAAGCCGACGCCGATCGCCAGCACCGCGGCGATCGAGGACCAGGCGGCGCGCCGACCGCCGGCCGAGCGCTCGGGGTCGGGGCGCGCCTGGTTGGTGCGCGCCTGGTCGGTCCGCGCCTGGTCGGGGCGCGTCTGGACCGATCGCGACGCGGGTCGCGCGGCGGCCCGCGGGCCCGGCGCGCGATCGTCATCGGCGGTCAGCGCGGCGCGCCTGTCGAGGGCATGGGGCGGGTCGCCGGCGATTCGGCGGCGCGGCTCGACGGCCCGAGACCGATTGCGCGCCGGGGTTGCGGCGCTCGGCGGCGGCGCCATGCGCTCCTCTGGTCGGCGTCCTCGCGCCTCCGCCACGGCGGTTTCGGCGCCCCCGGCCTGGAACAGCGCTCGGAGCGCCGCCTGCTCGCGCAGCATCAGCGCATGCTCGGCGCGGAGCGCTTTCGAGCGCTCGAGCGCGTCTTCGACCTCCTCAGCGTCGGTCGGATCCAGCGATCCGTCCACATAGGCCTGGAGCCGGTCTCGCCAGGTGGGGAATTGGAGCGTGCTCATCGACGGGGCCTCCGGTCGTCAGGTCGGCTCGTCGCGCGCGCGCCGACGCCGTCTGGGTCGGTCGCAGCGCGAACCCGCGCCCGCGCCCGCGACAACCGCGACATCACGGTGCCGATCGGCGCGCCGATCACGTCGGCGGCCTCTTGATAGCTGAGCCCCTCGACCGCGACGAGCACGAGCGTCTCGCGCTGATCCTCGGGCAGGGAGGCCACCGCATCGGCGACCTCGCGAAGATAGACGGGGTCGACGCCGGCCGGCGCCGCGACGCGTGCTTCGATCGGATCCTCCATCGTGTCCTCGTCCTCATGTCTCGGCGGCGCGATCGCCCGCCAGCGCGCCTCCCGCGCCGCGCCGCGGCGGTTCAGGTTGCGCATGATGACGAACAGCCAGGCCCTGAGCGGCCCGTCCCCCCGCCATTGGCCCCAGGCTTTCAAGGCTTGGGCCAAGGTGTCTTGAACCAGATCGGCCGCGGCGTCCGGATCCCGCGCCAGAGCGCGGGCGAACCGCCGAAGTCCGAGAGCCTCGGCCTCCAATAGGGCGTTTCGACGGCGCTGTTCGCTGGCGGGATCCGCGCCTCCGCGATCCCCGGGCTCGATCGGTTCCGACATTGGCCACGGCGCCCCTTCGTCGCAGCGGCGACGCCCGACTCCGGCGCGTCGCTTCCGCATCGATCCAGCAGAGCATGTTTTATTCCGCAAGGATTTCGTTCACGCGACCTCGGCCTCGATCGCGCGCAAACCGTCCGGCGCCCTTACTGCGGCGGCGAGACGACCAGGGTCACGCCCTCGACCGCGCGGATTTCGAGCGCCGCGCCCTCGGCCACCGCGTCGGTGCGCCCGTCCGCGAGCCGAGCGAGATACCGCGTGTCATTGAGCCGAACCGCGCCTTCGCCGCCCTCGAACGGCTCCGACGCCACCACCCTGCGCCCGACCAGCTGCTCGGCCTTGCGGTTCAGCAGCGGCCGGTCCCCGGGGCCCTGTAGCGCGTCGCGCACGGCCTTGCTGCGGCCCGCGACCGTCAGCGCCACGGCGACCACGGCGAACACCACCAGCTGGGTCGTCGTCGACATGCCGAACAACGCCGCCGCCGCCGCCACCAAGAGCGCCGCGGCTCCTGGGCCGAGCAGGAACAGCGTGCCCGTGGCGAGCTCGAGGATCAGCAGCACCAGCCCGAGCGCCAGCCACGTCCAGGCCGGATCCCCGAACATCGTCAGCACCTGCTCCATCCCTCGGATCTCCTCAACGACGGCGCGCGCGCCTTGGCGCGGACCGCAAACAAAAACGGCGGGGTCGTCATACCCCGCCGCAGGCCTTTCGTCTCATCCTAAGCGCCGTTCCGCGGCGCCGTCCGGCTCAGACGTCCTTTTTCGGAAACGCCGACTTCGTCAGCTCGCTGATCCCGGCCACCGAGCCGATCAGGTTCGCGGCCTCGAGCGGCATCATGATGATCTTCTGGTTCGGCGCGGAGGCGACCTCTTTCAGCGCCTCGGTGTACTTGCCGGCCACGAAGTAGTTGAGCGCCTGCACGTCGCCGGCGGCGATGGCCTGGCTGACCATGGTGGTCGCTTTCGCCTCGGCCTCCGCCTCCCGCTCGCGCGCCTCCGCGTCGAGGAAGGCGGCGTCGCGACGGCCCTGGGCTTCGAGCACCTGGCTTTCCTTCTCGCCCTGCGCCCGCAGGATCGCCGACTGTCGCTGGCCTTCGGCGGTCAGAACCTCGGCGCGGCGTTCCCGCTCCGCCTTCATCTGGCTCGCCATCGCCTGAGTGATGTCCGCAGGCGGCGTCAGGTCCTTGATCTCCACCCGGGTGATCTTCACGCCCCAGGGATTGGTCGCCTGGTCGATCACGCGCAGCAGCCGCGCGTTGATGTCGTCGCGGTTGGACAGCAGCTCGTCCAGATCGAGCGAGCCGAGCACGGTCCGGATATTGGTCATCGTCAGATTGACCATCGCCCGCTCGAGGTCGCGCACCTGATAGGCCGCCGCCGCCGCGTCCATGATCTGATAGAACGCCACCGCGTCCGCCTTCACCATGGTGTTGTCCTTGGTGATGACGTCCTGGGACGGGATGTCGAGCACGCTCTCCATCATGTTCAGCTTCGCGCCGACCGTCTGATAGAGCGGAATGATCACATGGATGCCGGGCTCGAGCGTTTTGGTGTACTTGCCGAAAGTCTCGAGGGTCCACTGCTCGCCTTGCGGGACGATGCGGACGGCTTTGGCGATCACGACGATCGCGAGGGCCACCAGGATGATGGCGACGATGAAGCTCGGGGACATGCGCGTCTCCTGTTGCGACTGGTCGCGAGCGGCGTCGCGCGCCCGCGGGATGATCTGGCGATGGTCGAAATGAATCGAGGCGGTCCGCCGCACCCTCGCCGCGGAGAGTTAACGCCAGACTTACGGTTTATCCGCGACCGGCGCGTCGCCCCGCATTGCGTCGCCGTCGCGTCGCCGCTGCGCCACATTCACGCGGACCGACGGGACGACGCGTCGCGCGATCGCGCGAAGGGGCGGCGGTTGCGCGGGGCGGGGACGCTGCCTATGGTCTCGTTTTGATTGACCACCCAGGCACGACGGCTACCCTGCGCCGTCGCATCAGGGCGCGGCTCACCACGGCATGGGGACGGCGATGCACATCGAGTCGGGGCGCTACACCGTGCGCCTGGCGAACTCCGACGAAGATGTCGCGGCCGCTCAGCGGCTGCGCTATTCGGTTTTCGTCGAAGAGATGGGCGCCAAGCCGAAGCCGGAGGACGCCGAGCTTCGCCAGGAGCGCGACCGTTTCGATCCGTTCTGCGATCATCTTCTGCTGACGGACAATTCGACCGGCGGCTCCGTCGTCGGCGTTTATCGGCTTCTGAGGAAGTCGGTCGCGATCGCGCCCGGCGGTCCCGGCTTCTACACGGCCTCTGAATACGACCTGTCGCCGATGGAGACCTTCAACGGCGAGACCCTCGAGCTCGGCCGCTCCTGCGTGGCCGCCGACTATCGCGGCACCGCGGCGATGCAGCTCCTATGGATCGCGCTCTCGCAGTATACGGTCGAGTTCGAGATCAAGCTGATGTTCGGCGCCGCGAGCTTTCACGGCGTCGACATCGAGCCGCTGAAGGTGCCGCTCTCGTTCCTCCATCACCACCATCTGGCGCCGGAGGCGATCCGCCCGCGCACCCTCCCGCAGCACTATGTGAATATGAACCTGTTGCCTGAGGAGCAGATCGACCGGGCGGAGGCGCTGCGCATGCTGCCGGCGCTGATGAAGGGCTATATGCGACTCGGCGGCTATGTCGGGGACGGCGCTTTCATCGATCGTGAATTCAACACGGTGGACGTTTGTCTCGTGATGGACACCGCCAAGATCACGCAGCGCTACAAGGATTTCTACGCGCGGCGCGGCGGCGACATCGAGCGGATTTTGGGCTGAGGCCGCGCGCGCGATGACCAACGCGATCGGCTCACCCTCCTCGAACCCGATCGGCGCTCCCGACGCGTCTGATCGCGCGGGTTTCGGCGGAGGGGACCCTGGCTGGAACAGCGCGACCTGGTCCGGGGCGGAACCGGCCCCGAATCCGCCGAAGACGCCGTTCGATCAGATCCGCGGCGCGCTGCGGCTGCTGGCCTTCGCCGCGACGACGCTCGCGCTGTTGCCGGTCTTCTTCCTGATGCGCGCGCTGGATCAGCTGTTTGGCGGCCGCCGCGACCGGGCGATCGCCGCGCTCTGGTGCGGGGCGGGCATGGCGATCTCCGGGCTCCGCGCCCGGCGCCTCGGCGCCCCTCTGCCCGGCGGCGGCGTCATCCTGGCGAACCACGCCTCCTGGCTCGACGTGATGGTGCTCGGCTGGCTCGCGCCGGTGCATTTCGTCGCCAAGGCCGAGGTCGCGACCTGGCCGCTGTTCGGCTGGATCGGCAAGATCTCGAACACCGTGTTCATCGAGCGCCGGCGCACTGAAGCGAAGGCGCAAGAGCGCATGCTCGCCCGCCGCGCCCGCGACGGCGATCTGCTCTGCGTGTTTCCCGAGGGCACCAGCAGCGACGGCCTGCGCGTTCTGCCCTTCAAAACCTCGCTGTTTGCGCTGTTCTTCTCGGACGAAACCGCCAGCCATGTGCTGGCCCAGCCGGTGAGCGTGCACTACGCGCCGCGCGCGGGCCTGCCGGCCAGCTTCTACGGCTTCTGGGGGCGCATGCCGCTCTCGCGGCATTTATGGGACGTCGTCTGTCTCAGCCGCGGCGGGGTTGCGACCGTCATCTTCCACGCGCCCGTCGATCCCGCCGACTTCGACGGCCGCAAGGCCCTCGCCAACGCGACCGAGGCGCGGGTCGCTGCGGGCTTGCAGGAAGCCGCCGGCGATCCCGAGCGCGAGGCCGAGCCAGAGACCACAGACGCCGAGGTCGCGCCGCGCTGAGAACGGCGGATGAGAGCGCAATCAGGATAACTGGCGACCAGTTATCCGTCCGATCGCGCCGAAAAACAGCGGGTTAGGCGGTGATCACGCGGCGCAGACACGGGATCATGGGCTAGGCCGCGGCCTCCGCGACGACCGCCTCGGCGATCGCGCGCACGCCGGCGATGGGCCCGTCCGGATGCCGCCAGACCGCGGCGCCCACGGTGACGAAATCGGCCGCCCCGACCAGCGCTCGCGCGATCTCCGGCGTGAGCCCGCCCTCGGCAACGACCGGCGGCTCCATGGTCTCCTGCCACCACTCGAACAACGCGCGGTCCGCCCGATCCTCGGGCGCGCCGTTCGGCGTCGGCCCGACCGGCCCAAACGCGACATAGTCCGCCCCCCGCTCGCCCGCGAGCATCGCCTGATGGCGCGAAGCCCCGCAGCTCACCCCGATGATCGCGTCGTCGCCGAGCGCTTGCCGCGCTTCGACCTGCGCATTGGCGCCGAGCTCGAAATGCACGCCGTCGGCCCCGGTCGCCTGAGCGGATCGCCAGTCGTCGGACAGCACCATCGCCACCTCGCGCGCGTGGCAGACCGGCCGGAGCGCGTCCGCCGCGAACCGCAGCTCCTCCTCCGTCGCGCCGCGCAGCCGCAACCGGACGCAGGCGATCTCGGCCGCATCGAGGACCCGCGCGAGCGCGTCGGCGAAGGGGGTGGGTTCGAACACGAACGGCGTCGCGAGATAGAGCTTCGGGGCCGGAGCCGGCACGGGCCTCTCCTTGCTTGCGCGGGTCATCATGGGGCGCGCCTGCGATGGCGCAGCGCGCAGCCCTACTCTCCGAAGGCCTGGATTGTCGAGACCGGCCGCGTCGCGCTCACCCCGGCGTCCGCGGCGTCGGGCGCCAATCGGGCGCGGCCAGCTCGAAGCCCGAGAACTCGAAGCCCGGCGACACCGTGCAGCCGACCAGCGTCCAGGCGCCGAGCGAGGTTGCGCTCTGCCACCACCCCGCCGGCACGACGAGCTGTGGGCGTTGCCCGGCGCGAAGTTCCGGTCCGAGCCGGTGCGCCTCCGCGTCGCAGCCGTCGGGCGAGAGCGACAACACCAGCGGTCCGCCCGCATACCAGTGCCAGATCTCGGTCGCGTCGACCCGGTGCCAGTGGCTGAAATCATCGGCGCCAAGCAGATAATAGATCGCCGTCCCGGTGGCGCGCTCGCCTTCGGCCGCCTCCGCCCGCCAGGTCTCGCGATACCATCCCCCCTCCGGATGCCGCGCCAATTGGAGCAGCGCCACCACCTCGGCGGCGGTCATCTCCTGGAGAGAGGGTTGGAGCGACATTGCGCGATCTCCCGTAGCGCGATTTCTACGACCAGTCTTAGACCCCAGTCTTAGACCAAGGCGGAACGCGGGCGCGAGCCTCGTGCGATCGACGGTCCGCGCGCGCCGCCGCGTGACAGAGGATAAGGGCCTCCGGTGGGCTCTCACGGTGAACGGCGCGCGACGCCGCCAGCAAGCGCAAGCGGAGGAAACATGTCCCCATCAATCAAAACGCCGGCGGGGCGCCGCGGCGTCGCGCGCGCCCTGAGCGCAGGGCTCGCGGCGGCCGGCGTCGCCTTGGGCCTCGTCTTCGGCGCGGCCGGAGCGGCGACGGCGCAAACCCCGGCGGCGGCCTGTCTGATGTACGAGGACGCCGAGTTCCGCGGCCGCTTCGGCGCGTTCGAGCCGGGAGACGCCGTGCCCCGTTTCGGCCCCTTCTGGAACGACCGCGTCTCCTCCGTCCAGGTGGCCGACGGTTGTCGGCTCCGCATGTTCGAGCATTGGGACTTCGGCGGCCAGGAGGTCCAGTTCGAGACCGACGCCGCCTTTGTCGGCCGGCGCTTCAACGACCAGTTTTCCGCGGCCCGCTGCGAGTGCGGGCGGGCCGGCCGACAGGGGCGGGACGGCGGCGGCCAACCCGAGCGTCAGCGCGTCGCCGGCGGCCTGTTCGGCGAAGGCGGCGACCGACCACAGGCGCGCGCCGATCGCTTCGCCTGCGTCCTCAGCGGCGAGAAGGATTTCCGACGCGCCTGGCGCGCCATTCGCCCGGGCGGCCAGGTCTATGAACTCGACAAGCCGCTCCGGGGCAGCGTCGAGTCGATCGATATCGCGCCCGGCTGCTTCGCGGTCTTCGATGTCGGCGAGACCTACAAGTACTTCTACGACCGACCCGTGAACTGGATCCGAGAGCCGCAGCGGGACAAGCAGCGCACGGTGTTCTGCGGCTGCTTCAGCCAATAGTAGAGGCGCCGCGGCCCGACGGATCGGGTCAATCGGACTCGTCGGGCCGCGGACGCGCGCTTATTCCTGACCCTGATAGATCCGGATCAGCTTCTGCAGCATCGCGATGGCGTCCTCGCGGGGGCGCTGGAAGGTGTTCCGCCCGATGATCGAGCCGTTGCCGCCGCCGTCGCGGATCGCGCGCGCGTCGTCATAGACCGCGTCCTCGCCCTTCTTCGCGCCACCCGAGAACACCACCAGCCGGCGGCCGTTCATGCAGGCCTGGACCACATGCTCGACCCGCTTCGCCTGGGTGGAGATGTCGATGTCGTTGGCCTCGTATACTTTGCGGGCCTCGTCCTGCATGATGTCCGCGGTCGCGAGCTTCACCTTGATGATGTGCGCGCCGAGCAGCGCCGCCATGTGCGCCGCATAGGCCGACACGTCGATCGCCAGTTCGCCTTCCTTGGTCACGCCTTCGCCGCGCGGATAGGACCAGATCACGGTGGCGATGCCGAGGCTCTTGGCCTCCGCGCTCATCTCCTTGATCTCCTCCATCAGGTCGATCGACATCGAGGAGCCCGGGTAGATCGTGAAGCCGATGGCCGCGCAGCCGAGCCGCAGCGCGTCGTCGACCGAGGCGGTGATCGCCTGGTCCTTCGCCATCTCCGACGGCAGCAGCGAGTTCGCGCTGTTGACCTTCAGTATGGTCGGCAGCTGACCCGCGAAGGTGTCCGCCCCCGCCTCGAGCGGCCCGAGCGGCGCGGCGTAGGCGTTGAGCCCGGCGTCGAGCGCGAGCTGATAATGATAGTGCGGGTCATAGGCGGCCGGGTTCGGCGCGAACGAGCGGGCGGGGCCATGCTCGAAACCCTGGTCGACGGGCAGGATGATCATCTTGCCGGTGCCGCCCAGTTCGCCCTGCATCAGGATGCGGCAGAGATTGGCCTTCACGCCGGGATTGTCCGATTCGTAGTGGCCCAGGATCGTCTTGACCGTCTCGGTGATGCGCATGATCGATGTTTCCTTTCGCAAGGGAGCGGGGCTCCGACCTGACCTCGAGCCGCCTCATGGCTTTTTCTGACGACGCGCCGAATGACCGGCGGAACAGCATGCTGCGCCGCAGCAGCGCGCGATTCGGCGCGTCTATAGCCTGGGAAGCAGCTTCCGCGCCATCCGTCTCGACGCCGAAAGAGCGATCCGCGACGGCCGCCGCGCCGCCGAACCGCGCGCCCGAGAAAACCTGCGCCGAGGGCGGCGAAGACCAGCAGGAGGAGTTGGCGCAGCATGTCTCGCTCCAAA
>JBCBRF010000071.1:0-18093 GCA_039819865.1 Pseudomonadota bacterium
GCTTCGGCTCGGCGGTCGGCATGCGTAGATTCTGGCATGAATGGATCGGTTTTGGCGTTTCTGGGTCTAACGCCTTTGATCGTCAATTCGTAATTGACCCGCCACGCGCCGCGTTGCTTGCCGCCGACTGATCACTTGATCACCCCAAGATGATCAACGGCTTCTCAAAGCATCCAGAGGATGGCGCTCAGTAACACCCAGTGATTCCACGTCGAAGCTTTCGGCGTGGTGGGTTGGTTGCCGCCATGCGTCAATCGACATCTTTGCTGTGCAGACGCTGAACAAGAAACAGCGCGAAATGGAGAAAAGACCAATGACTGCTACGACAAACACCTCCACCGACAATGGCGTTAATGTCGAAGCGTTGCTTGCAGCGCGCGAAGCCATCTCAGCGACGCCGGAAGCCGGCCGGTTCACTTGGCGCGCACGCTGCGAGTGGGTGGAGGGAACCCATAGCCGCACGAGCCTCGAGAGCTTCTTCGGCCTTGGCGAAACCCAAACTCGCAAAGCGGCGCATGTGATCGACGCGGATCACCCAGAGCAGTTCGAAGCCAAGGATATGGGCGCGACGCCCGTCGAGATCGTCCTCTCCGGCCTCGCCAGCTGCCTCGCCGCGGGCGTCGCATCCGTCGCCCAGAATCGCGGCATCCAGCTGCGCTCGGTCAAAGCGATGGTCGAGGGCGACATGGACATGGCCGGGATCCTGGGCATCGACGGCGACGTCCGCAACGGCTTCAGCGACATTCGCGTGTCGTTCGACATCGACGCCGACGCCTCGGCCGAGGACATCGCGGCGCTGGTGGCCCAGTCGCAGAAGCGCTCGGCCGTCTTCGACGTCATCACCAATCCAACCAACGTCCGCGTCTCGGTGGTCTGAGACGCCTCGCCTGAAGGAGGCGATCATGACGACTCGAACGCGCTCGAGCCACAGCATCTCGGCGCCGCCGCGGCCGCTTGAGGAGGCTTGGAGCCGCCTACTGCGGCTGGCGAGAACGGTGCGCCAGCGCGTCGCCTACAAACGGGCTTATCGGCGCCTGGCGACCTTTTCCGATCGCGAGCTCGAAGACATCGGGCTGACGCGCGCGGATGTGAAGGACGCCCTGTCGCGTCCTCTGAGCGACGGGGACTGACCCGACTTCCGCCCATTCCCCAGGATCGCGGGTCGTGCGCCCGCGATCCGCCCGTCTCGTCAATGAACGCGCTGCGGCGCGAACGGAGGAGGTGCGCCATGCGCACAGTCACCGCCATCGTCATCGGGGCCGGCCATTGCGGCCTGGCCATGAGCAACCGCCTGTCCGAGCGCGGGGTGGAGCATATCGTCCTCGAACGGGGGCAGGTGGCCCATTCCTGGCGCACGGAGCGGTGGGATTCGCTCCGCCTACTGACGCCGAACTGGCAGACCGGATTGCCCGGCGATCCCTACGTCGGCCCTGAGCCCGACGCCTATATGAGCATGCCGGAGACGACGCGCCGGCTAGAGCGCTATGCGGCGCGGATCGACGCGCCGGTGCAGGCGGATACCCGCGTGCTGGCCGTCAGCTCCGACGGATGCGGCTATCGCCTCGAGACGAGCCAAGACGTCTTTCGCTGCGCGAGCCTGGTCCTCGCGTCTGGGGCCTGCAACATCGCCACCCTGCCCGCCGCGGCCGCCTCGGTTCCGCCGCGCGTTCGGGCGTTCACGCCGATGACCTATAAGCGGCCGAGCGATCTGCCCGAAGGCGGCGTCCTGATCGTAGGCGCTTCGGCGAGCGGCGTCCAATTGGCCGAGGAGGTTCAAGCGTCGGGGCGTCAAACGACCCTGGCGGTTGGCGAGCATGTCCGCGTCCCCCGCAGCTATCGCGGCCGCGACATCCAGCGCTGGCTGCAGGCGCTGGGGCTGCTGGATCAACGCTGGGACGAGGTCGACGACCTCAACCGGGTGCGGCGCACGCCATCGCTGCAGCTGTCGGGCGGCGGCCTCTGGCGCACGCTGGATCTGAACGCGTTGACCGAGAGCGGGGTGCGCCTCGCCGGGCGGCTGATGGGGGTGCGCGACGGCAGGGCCCAGTTCTCAGGCTCGCTCGCCAATGTCTGCGCGGCGGCGGATCTGAAGATGAACCGCCTGCTGGACGCCATAGACGCGCATATCGAGGCGGCCGGGCTGAGGGACGTCGCTGGGCCGAAACGGCGGCTGCCGGCCACGCGTCCGCCGGCGGATCCGATGCTGGAGCTCGATCTGACAAGCGGCGAGATCGGTTCGGTGATTTGGGCGACCGGCTATCGGCCCGACTATTCCTGGCTGCATTTGCCTGTCTTCGACCGAAAGGGACGGCTGCGCCACGAAGGCGGCGTGGTCGACGCCCCAGGACTTTACGCCATGGGCCTGCCTTTCATGCGGAAGCGCAAGTCCACGCTGATCGACGGCGCCGGCGACGACGCCGAGGCTTTGGCCGAGCATCTGGTCGCTGCGCTGCCCCGCCGCCAGGTCGCGTGACGCCTCGGCCCGCCCCCCTCTCCCCCCTCACATTTCCCGAAAGGAAGCAGGCGATGTCCGCCGCTTATAGACCGGGGCTCTCGACGCCTTCCGTCGCCCCGCCCCAGGACCAAACCGTTGTGTTGGCACACTCTTCGGCGAGTTCTCCGAAGCAGTGGACGACGCTCGCGGCGGCGCTGCCGCCGACCATCGCGCCGGGCGCCATCACGCTCGTCGGTCATGGGGCCGAGCCGGTCTGGGGCGGCGAGCGCGCCCTGACGGTCGCTGAAGAGGCGAAAGCGATCGAGGCGACGGCGAGAGACGCTCGCATTCATCTCGTCGGCCATTCCTATGGCGGGGCCGTGGCTCTGCGCTTCGCCCTGGCGCATCCCGAGCAGCTGCGGTCGCTGACCCTGATCGAGCCCAGCTGCTTCCACGTGCTGGCTCGGGACGCCGAGCACCAGCCGCTTCTCAAGGAGGTCGAAACCCTGGTCGCCCGGCTGAACGCCGGCGTGATCGCGGGGGACTATCGCCGGGCCATGGCGCTGTTCGTCGAGTACTGGAACGGCGTCGGCGCCTGGGATGCAGCACCCGAGCACCGCAAGGCGAGCCTCGCCGCGAAAGCGATCCTGGTCGCGCATCATTTCTCGAGACTGTTGGGCGACGACTGGCCCCTCAGCGCGCTCGAAGCGATTAAAGCGCCCGTTTTGATCCTGTGCGGCGACCGCTCGCCGAAGCCGTCCCGGGCCATCACGCGCACGCTGGCCGAGGCGATCCCACAGGCGCGGCATCGCACGATCCGCGGCGCCGGCCATATGGCGCCGATCACCCATCCGGAGGCGGTCAATCCCCTGATCGTCGAGCATCTAGAGAGGTCGGCGGCGCACCAGGCGTCGGCGACCGACCCTTCTGCGATTCTTGGAAATCCAACGGACGGCGCGGTTGTCGCGCGCCGCGTGGGAGCACTGTGCGTTCGCCCCGAGTCGGTAGCGCGGCGCGAAAAAAGGAAGACTCCATGACCAGCCAGAGCACCAACTTCCGCCTTGCGCATGAGGGCCACTCGGCGCAACCGGCGAACCGCGCCAAGGCGTCGATCCTCGAGACGATCGGACGGACGCCGGTCGTTCGGATCAACAATATCGGGCCGCGCCATGTGGCGCTCTACGCCAAGCTGGAGGCCTTCAACCCGATGGGTTCGGTGAAGGACCGAATGGCCCTCGCGGTGATCGAAGCCGCCGAGCGCTCGGGCGCTTTGAGGCCGGGCAAGACGGTGATCGAGGCGACCTCGGGCAACACGGGCATCGGCCTCGCCATGGTCTGCGCCCAGAAGGGCTATCCGCTGGTGATCGTGATGGCGGAGAGCTTCAGCCTGGAGCGACGCAAGCTGCTGCGGTTTCTCGGCGCAAAGGTGGTCCTCACCTCGGCGGCCGAGCGGGGCACGGGCATGTACGCGACGGCCCAGCACCTTGCCGAAAGGAACGGCTGGTTCTTCTGTCGCCAGTTCGAGAATGAAGCGAACGCCAACATTCATTCGACGACGACGGCGCGCGAGATCCTCGACGATTTCGGCGAGACGGGCCTCGACTATTGGGTCACGGGCTTCGGCACCGGCGGCACGCTCAAGGGGGTCGCGCGCGTGCTCAAATCCGAAAGCCCCAAGACGCGGATCGTGGTGGTCGAGCCTGAAAACTCGCAGATTCTCAACAGCGACATCGCGCAGAAGCGCAACGCGGACGGCTCCCCGGCCCGCAGCCACCCCAACGCGCGGGCGCACCCGGTGCAGGGCTGGTCTCCGGACTTCGTGCCGAAGCTCGCCGGAGACGTGCAGGAGACCGGATACATCGATCGGTTCGAGTCTGTCTCCGGCGCTGCGGCCCTCCAAGTCGCCCGCGATCTCGCCGTCCGCGAGGGGGTGTTCTGCGGGATCAGCGGCGGGGCGACCATGGCGGCCGCCTTATCGCTCGCCGAGACGGCGCCGGCCGGCGCGCGGATTCTGGCGATGCTGCCGGACACGGGCGAGCGCTATTTGTCGACGCCCCTGTTCGACGACATTGCGGACGAGATGAACGACGAAGAGCAGTCGATCTTGCAGTCGGCCCCGGTCTTGCGGCGCTCCAGCTCAACCAATGCCGGCGCGGCGTTCTCGCCGGAGGCCGCGGCCTTCGTTGAGGCGGCGATCGGCGATCCCGCCGAGCCAGTGGTGATGTTCGGCTTCGAATGGTGCGAGTTCTGCTGGTCGGTCCGTAAGCTGTTCGACCGCACCGGCGTCGCCTTCCGCTCGATCGATGTGGACTCAGCCGAGTTCCGCGAGGCGGACCGGGGCGGCGACGTCTTGCGCGCCTTGTTCGCGAGAACCGGCCATCGAACGGTGCCGCAGGTCTTCATCGGCGGCGATCGGATGGGGGGCGCGACCGAGGTGTTGCAGGCGTTCAACGACGGCGCGCTGCAGGAGCGTCTGGCCTCGGCGGGTCGGCCTATGAGCTCGAATGACGTCGGCGATGCGCTGTCGCTGCTGCCGAAATGGGTGCGCCGACCCGCGCACAAGCCCGCGTCGCACCCGAGCGGCGCGCACCGCTAGAGCGATCCGGGTCTCGAGCGAACCGCCGAAGTCGGTTCGCTCGAGATCGCCGACCTCGCGCCGCGCTCTGGCGATGGACGCGGAGGAAAAGCTCCACGGCGTTGGCGCGCCGGAAGCGCGCGCTTCTGGGCCAGATTTGAGCCTGCGCATGGTTCGGTACGGATTGCAGCCAGGCGCCAAGAAGCGGCGAAACGCTTTACCGGTCACGGCGGAGGATGATCTCAAGCCGCGAATACTGAGCGCCTGGCTCCGTCCGCCAATAACCTCCAAAAAAACGCGCCCACGACACCGTCTCAAGACCGCTCTTGGCCCAACCCTGCGGCCTCAACACCCAGGCGTCGCGTCGGCTATGCGCCGCCTACCGGATGTCGCCCGGGAAGCAGGACACAGCAGAGTTTGACCCAAGTCGGTCCATTGGCGCTAAGCGTGCTTCATCGCCGTCACTGCAAATGCAAACCTCTTAAGATCCAAAAAAATCAACCCGTCCGTGTCCGATCCTACTCCTTGAGCGGGCGAAAACCATGGGTTGCTGACGCCGCACAAATCCCGTTAACCTTCGTTCTCACGACAGAAAAGGTACCGGAGAATTGGATTGACCTCTCCCATCCTCAAGCTTTTCAAAGAACAGCTAGAAAACGAGGCAAAAGGTATCGCTTCGGAAAAAGATATAGACGCCCGCGGCGACCACCTGATTTGGTGGTATTTCCTCCGCTTAGAAATGCTCGAGGAAACTTTAGTCGGCGAGATCGTTTGTGACGGAGGTGGAGATCTAGGAATTGATGCGATATGGATTGATGAAAACAATATTGCAAACTTTTACACATTCAAGAACCCGCTGGATGAAACCAAATCGTTCCCAGCCGGAGAAATTGACAAGACACTTTCAGGCTTGCGTTTAATTTTGGAGCGAAATCACAAAGGTATTGCGAATGCGGATCTCCGATCACGCGTTGAAGAGATCTATCAAACTGTACCATCGGGCTATTTTCTTCACGTTGTTACTAGCGGAAATGGGATCCCCGATGAGTCAACCGCGAAGCTTGAGTCATTCGTAGGTAGTCTAGGCGGACCATCAGAAGACTTTTTCCGGTGGAAGATCGAGGATTTGAAGTTTTTACAAGACCGTTTTTATCGGAGGCACTTGCCGACTGTTGAGGAGCCTATTTCTTTCACAATCGATTTGCCGCCTTATCAGCTTAGATCAGCGAACCACGATTCGTATCTCTTTCATGTTAGTGGTTCTGTGCTCGCCGATCTATACAAGCAACATGGTGAACAGCTCCTACAGCAGAACATTCGAATTTATCAGGGCGATAGCTCCACCAACGCACTTATCTCGCAGACCGCTTCTGGTGAAGAGGCTGAGAATTTTATTCACTATAACAATGGCGTTACATTTCTATGTGAAACAGCATCATGGGATGGATTTACCAAGCTTCTCACCTTGAAAAAGGCACAAGTTGTCAATGGAGGGCAGACAATAAGAGTAATAACCCAGGCGCGCGATGGCCGGTTACTGAAACCACAGGTGGGTGTTCCTGTTCGCGTAATCACTTCACAGGGTGATAAGGAGTTCGCGAGCAACGTTGCTGTGAATTTAAATAATCAAAACAAAATCGACCCCAGCTTTCTTAGATCTAATGAGCCGCGAATTATTCAGTTAGCGAATGCCCTTGAGAGCATTGGATGGTATTTAGAGCGACGAGATGGCGAACTGAAGAGTTTAACAGATCAAGATAAAGAAAAAATCGAAAGTAAGATAGGTAATTCGGTTGAAGACCGCACCATTCGTTTAAAGGAAGGCACTCAGGCATACGTCGCAACGTTTTTGCGGCAGCCAGAGTTAGCAAAAAAGAACCCGAAACGGATGTTCGTAGGAGTCAGTGATGGTGGTTACTTTGATCGGATATTTGGTTCCGAATTAACCGCAGAACGGTTCTCAAATGCGAACTTAGTCAGCCGACAAGTTGCCGAATACGTGAAAAAATTTATGTCGTTAAAAAGGAGAGCTAATAGAGTTGATGATTGGCGGTCTGAATACACTGATTTTCTCGGGCAAGAAATAATGAGCTTACATTCTGAGATAGTCAATCAGGTCATACCGCAAAGCGCTGTATTTCTTACGGCTCTTGCATACGAGCGCGAGGTCCGCCTTCGTAGTAAACTGATAAATTCGTTGATCGAAGGCATGAACCAGGACCAGAGTGTATTGAATGAACTTGTCGAAACGATCATCGAAGTTGCAAAGAATGATGATGATTTATCAAAAAGTTGGCCGACTCTGCTCAAAAGCCAATCCTTCTTCGAAAAAGTAGCAAGCTACATAAAAGGCCAAATGTCAGCCACCCAACAATAATATTGTTATTTGCTTGCGAGCACAAAGCTGCCGTCCAGATTGTTTTCTCCAATAGGAGAAAGTTTTCGCTTCAATGGCTCGTGCCATCGTAAGACTTGTGCGAGGCGAAGACAGCAATTGGCCCGCTCCGGCGGCGTCCCTTCCCCACACGGCCTGCAGGAACCCCTCCGAAAGCCGCCGTCGTGAGACGCTTCGTGGGTAAAGCTCCCCGCGCGACGCGGGAGGCGACAATGCCGTGGCGGCAATCGGAGGAGACGCCGCTGTCGCTCTCAGGAAGGGCCACAGCACGGTCTGGCCCAAGTCGGACATTCCGGCCTGGATGCGTTTCGGCGTAGACGGGGCGGAAGCGGACACCTGAGGCGCGCATTCGCATGCTCCGCAAATGGCGCTTGCTTCACCCGAGACCCGGAGCGCTCCAGCGGCGTCCAGGCTCTGGACCCGATCAGACCGCCTTTTTGATTGACGCACCTCAAAGCGGCCAATACCGTCGCTGCAAAGGATAGCGGTGATGAGCAGGCCCACGGTTCACGACATTGCGAAGGAGGCTGGCGTCAGCCTCGCAACGGTGGATCGCGTCCTCAATGCGCGGCCCGGCGTTCGCGAGAAGACGGCGGCGAAGGTTCAGGCCGCCGTCGACCGCCTCGGATATATCCGGGACGCCTCCGCCGCCAATCTGGCGCGACAGCGGCAGTACAAGTTCGCCTTTGTTCTCCCCGAAGGTCCTAGTCAGTTCACAGACACGCTGAAGGCGGCGCTGAAGGAAACCTACGCTTCCCAGATCGCCGACCGCGTCTCGGTGAAGATCGTGGGCGTGCCGACCCATGACGCCCACGCCATCGTGAGATCGCTGCGCTCGCTCGACCCCAAACGCCTTGACGGCGTCGCGATCATGGTCCCCGAAACGCCGCAGGTGCGTGATGCGATTCACCGCTTGAAGGACGAGGGTCTGGCCGTGGTCGCCCTCGCGTCCGACCTTCCGAACTCCGCGCGAGACCACTTCGTCGGCATCAACAATATCGCCGCAGGCCGAACCGCCGGATTGCTGATGGGGAGGTTCATCGGCGCCAGCGGCGAGGTCTTGGTCGTCACTAACTCCTTGAGATCACGTGCAAGTTTGGAGAGACGCCTTGGCTTTGACGAGGTGATGGCGGGCGACTTTCCGAAAGCCGCCGTTCTGCCGACCATCGAGTCCTACGACGACTCCCGGCGCATGGAGGAGATCGTGCTTGAGGTGATCATGCGTCGGCCGCGCCTCGCCGGCGTCTATTCGATGGGCTTCGGAAACAGGACGCTGCTCAGCGCGCTGCGTCGGGGCGGCGCGCTCGACGATCTCGCCGTGATTGCGCATGAAGTGACCCCGGTGACGCGGCAGGCGCTGCAGCGCGACGAGATCTCCGCCGTCATCACTCAGAACGTCGGGCACCTTGTGCGCAGCGCTTTGCGCGTCCTGCGAAGCCTGTGTGACGCGATGCCGATTTTCGATGCGCAGGAGCGCATCCGCATCGAAGTCGTTCTGCGCGAGAACCTCCCCTAATCAGACTTAAGGCGTCCGGGCCGCTGGCCGCGCGACGCTTCAGAGCATCATTCGGCCGGCGGCGCGTCGAGGCGCGCGCGGCTCCGCGAACCGGCCCGGGAGATCCGCCCCAGTCGTTCGGGCATACGCAGTTTAGAAATGAGGTACGCATCTCAAAAACATATCGACAAGAGGAACGCACCTCGTCAGAGTTTGGACGTCGCCGCGGTCGATTCCGGTGACAAGGCGCTCGTCTCCACGCGCGCTCGAAAAGGGAGGAAGCAATCAATGAAACCCACTCACCTTGTAGCGGCGGCGGCGCTGGCGGCGTCCGTGGGCCTGGCCGCGGACCGCGCCAAAGCGGCGGATCTGACGTTGTGCTGGGCGGCCTGGGATCCCGCGAACGCGCTGATTGAGCTGTCCAAGGATTTCGAAGCCAAGTCAGGCCACAATATGAGTTTCGAGTTCGTGCCTTGGCCGAACTTCGCCGATCGGATGCTCAACGAACTCAACTCCGGCGGTAAACTCTGCGATCTGATGATTGGCGACAGCCAGTGGATCGGGCTCGGCGCCGAAGCTGGCCACTACGTGAAGTTGAATGACTTCTTCGACGCCAACAACATCTCGATGGACGACTTCCTGCCGGCGACCGTGACCGGCTACGCCGAATGGCCGAAGGGCACGCCGAACTACTGGGCGCTGCCGGCTTATGCGGACGTCGTGGGCTGGACCTACCGAAAAGATTGGTTCGAACGCCCCGAACTTCAGGCCGAGTTCCAAGCGAAACATGGTCGCGCGCTCGCCGCGCCGACGACCCTCGAAGAGCTGAAGCAGATCGGCGAGTTCTTCCAAGGTCGGGAGATCGACGGCAAGACCGTCTACGGCGCCTCGATCTACACCGAGCGCGGCTCGGAAGGCATCACAATGGGCGTGACCAACGCGCTCTACAACTACGGCTTCACCTATGGCACGCCGGAAGAGCCCTACAAGCTCGAGGGCGTCGTGAACTCGCCGGAGGCTGTCAAAGGCCTGGAGTTCTATAAGGCGCTCTACGACTGCTGCACGCCGCCGGGCTCTTCAGACTGGTACATGTCCGAGAACATCGACGCCTATAAGTCGGGCCAAGTGGCGATGCAGATGAACTTCGCCTTCATCTGGCCGGGCGTCGAAGCCGATCCGAATGTCGGCGGCGGCAAGTCCGGCTATTTCGCCAACCCGGCCGGTCCGGGCGGCCATTTCGCTCAGCTCGGCGGCCAGGGCATCTCGGTCGTGGCCTACTCGGACAATCAGGACGCGGCGTTGGAGTACATCCAGTGGTTCGCGCAGCCCGAGATCCAGCAGCGCTGGTGGGATGTCGGCGGCGCCTCCGCCCTGCGGGCCGTGGTCGAAGCGCCGGGCTTTGCGTCGAGCCAGCCTTTCGCGCAAACCTTCCTCGACTCCATGGCGATCGTGAAGGACTTCTGGGCGGAGCCCGCCTACGCCTCGTTGCTGCTCGCGATGCAGGACCGCGTCCACAAATACGTGATTGCAGGCGAGGGCACGGCGCAGGAAGCGCTTGACGGCCTTGTGGCCGACTGGACGGAGGTCTTCGAGGACGAAGGCAAGCTCTGATCCAGCACGCGCAGCGCTCTCGCCTGTCGGGCGAGAGCGCATCGAACCGCCGGGCCAGACAGTAGAAGCGCGGCCCCTCGCATTCAGGAAACGAACTCCGGGAAGGATGTCTCATGTCTGAGGCGGCGATGGCGCGTGTCGCAAAGGCGACGCCGGCGGGCGTCGCGCGGAAGATCAAAGGGCTCTCTGACCGAGCCATCGCCTGGATCTTCATCGCTCCGACGATCTTTTTATTGCTGGCGGTGAACATCTTTCCGCTGATCTGGACCATCCAGCTCAGTTTCACGAACTATCGCGCCAACCGTCCGAACGCCGAAGTGAAGTGGATCGGGACGCGCAACTATGAGCGCATCCTCACCGATGGCGACATCTGGCTGACGATGCAGGCGACGGCGCATTTCCTGTTTTGGACGCTGCTGCTGCAGGTGTTGATCGGCTTCGCGCTCGCCTGGCTGATCAACCGCAAGTTCAAGGGCAACGATCTGTGGACCACCATCATCGTGCTGCCGATGATGCTGTCGCCGGCGGTTGTCGGGAACTTCTGGACATTCCTCTATCAGCCGCAGATCGGCCTCTTCAATTACGCGGTCGCGTTCCTCACCGGCGCGGACGTCACCAGCTTTTCGATGATCGGCGACAAGGCGCTGGCGCCCTGGTCGATCATCATCGTCGACACCTGGATGTGGACGCCCTTCGTCATGCTGATCTGCCTCGCGGGGCTCCGGTCTATTCCGGACTCGATCTATGAGGCGGCGGAGTGCGACCGGGCGTCGAAATGGCGGCAGTTCTGGACGATCACCGTGCCGATGGTGCTGCCCTTCCTGATGCTGGCCGTGCTGTTTCGTGGCATCGAGAACTTCAAGATGTTCGATCTTGTCGTGCAACTCACCGGCGGCGGCCCTGGAAACACGACGACGCTGACCTCGATCGACCTTAAACGCGAGGCGTTCGAGAAGTGGCGCACCGGCTACTCCTCCGCCTACGCGATCATCCTTTTCGTCACCGTGTTCGGGCTCGCCTCGATCTACGTGAAGGCGCTCAACAAGGTGAAAGAGCGATGAGCAGCTACTCCGTCACCGAGCCGTCGCCGCGGCAGAAGTGGATCGCCGGCGCTTTGGTCGTCACCTACGCGGTGATCACCATGCTGCCGCTGCTGTGGATCATCTCCACCGGGTTCAAGAGCTCGTCGGATGCGATCGCCTATCCGCCTAAGGTGGCGTTCCAGCCCTCGCTCGAGGGCTATGTGAACCTCTTCACGACGCAGACGCTGCAGACGCCGGAGCAAGCAGCCGCTGGGCCACCGGACAGCTGGTACGGCCAGCTCGTGCACGAGAAAGGTCTGGCGATCGTCGGCCCGTCGCGCTTTGGCGAGCGCTTCACCAACTCGGTGATCATCGGCTTCGGCTCGACCTTCCTGTCGGTTTTTCTCGGGACATTGGCGGCCTACGCTTTCTCGCGATACCGGGTGCCGCTCAAGGACGACCTGCTGTTCTTCATCCTGTCGACGCGGATGATGCCGCCGATCGCGGTGGCGATCCCGATTTTCCTGATGTTCCGATCGCTCGGCCTGTCGGACACCCATCTCGGGATGATCCTGCTCTACACGGCGGTGAACCTGTCGCTTTCGGTCTGGCTGCTTAAGGGCTTCATGGACGAGATTCCGCGCGAATACGAAGAGGCCGCGCTGATCGACGGCTACACGCGGTTTCAGGCTTTCAGAAAAGTCGTGCTGCCGCAGGCCGCGACCGGCATTGCGGCGACGGCGATCTTTTGCCTGATCTTCGCCTGGAATGAATACGCCTTCGCCGTGCTGCTGACCTCGGGCAACGCGCAGACGGCGCCGCCCTTCATCCCGACGATCATCGGCGTCGCGGGTCAGGACTGGCCCGCGGTGGCGGCCGGCGCGACCCTGTTCCTGATGCCGGTCATGGTCTTCACCATCCTCCTGCGCAAGCACCTGCTGCGCGGCATCACCTTCGGAGCGGTTCGGAAATGAGCGAGTTCTTCAACGCTTTGCTGCGATTGCGCCGGGGGGCCTGGGAAATGGTGGCCTCGGTCCTGATCGCGATCGGCGTGGTGATGCTGATGCAGCCATATGCGCTCTGGGCCTTCACGTATTCCTTCGTCGTCACCTTGGTCGGCACGGTGATGTTCATCATCGTCAGCCATTTTCCGGAGTAGAGAATGGCCGAGATCGAGGTTCGTCAGCTCCGAAAGGAGTTCGGAGACTTCACTGCGGTGCAGTCCTCGAGTTTCAAGATCGAGGACGGGGAGTTCTTCATGCTCCTCGGTCCCTCGGGCTGCGGAAAGACGACGACGCTGCGCATGATCGCCGGGCTGGAGCTGCCGACCTCGGGCGAGGTGTTGATCGATGGCGAGGAGGTCAGCCAGAAGCCGGCCTCGCAGCGCGACATCGCCTTCGTCTTCCAGATGTTCGCGCTCTACCCGCATATGAACGTGCGCAAGAACATCAGCTACCCGCTGGTCAGCCAGGGCATGCCACGTCCGCAGGTGCGGGAGAAGGTGGCGGAGGTGGCGCGCATTCTCGGCATCGAGGACATTCTCGACCGCCCCGTCAGCGGGTTGTCGGGCGGCGACCGTCAGCGGGTGGCGCTGGGACGGGCGATCGTGCGCAACCCGAAATGCTTCCTGATGGACGAGCCGCTGGGCGCGCTGGACGCCGAATTCCGCGAGCACATGGCCGAGGAACTGCGCGGCCTGCATGACCGCATGGGCGCGACCACGGTTTACGTCACGCATGATCAGCTCGAGGCCATGCAGATGGGCGACAAGATCGTCGTGATGAACCACGGCGTCGTCGAGCAATTCGGCGCGCCACAGGACATCTACGACAAGCCCGCGACCCAGTTCGTCGCCAGCTTCATCGGCTCGCCGTCGATGAACTTCCTCAAGTTTCACGGGCGCGTCGCCGCCGGGAGCGCGCGCGTCGAGATGCATCATCACAGCTTCGAGGTGCCGGAACAGCGCGCGCCTTTCGAGGGCGACATGGTCTTTGGCGTCCGTCCGGAGCATGTGCAGCTCTCGGACGCCGCCGGTTATCGCGGCGAGATCATCGCGACCGAGTATCTCGGCACGACGCAGATCGTCACGCTGCGCACCCAGAGTGGCGATGTGAAAGCCCGGATCCCCTCGGACCAGCATGCGCGCGTCGGCGAGACGGTCGGCCTCTCCTTCAATGGCGCGACCGTCACGCTCTTCGACAGCCAGTCCGGCAAGGCGATCCCCTCCGCGCTGAACGAGGGAGTGCTCGCCCATGGCTGACGTGACCCTCGCCGGCGTGAGCAAAGCCTTCGGCGCGACCCAGGCGGTCGACGAGATGAGCCTTCAGGTCCCAGACGGCGCGTTCTTCGTGCTGCTCGGCCCGACGGGCGCCGGAAAGACGACGACGCTGCGGCTGATCGCCGGGCTCGAGGCGCCGGACGGCGGCGATATCCGGATCGGCGACCGCTCGGTGCTGAAAGAAACGCCGGCGCAGCGGAACGTCGCGATGGTGTTCCAGCAATACTCGCTCTACCCCCACATGACGGTGCGCGAGAACCTCGCCTTCCCGCTGCGCTCGCCGATGCTGCAGACGCCGGAGGAAGAGATCGAGCGCAAGATCGCGGAAGTGGCTGAAGTTCTGCGCATTCCGCACAAGCTCGACAACAAAGCGACGGCGCTTTCGGGCGGCGAAATGCAGCGTGTCTCGATCGGCCGCGCGCTGGTGCGCCGGCCGGACGTCTACCTCATGGACGAACCGCTGAGCTCGCTCGACGCTGCGCTGCGCGCGGAGCTCCGCGTCGAGCTCAAGCGCATCCAGGCGGATCTGGGCGCGACCATGCTCTACGTCACGCACGATCAGATCGAAGCGATGACCATGGCGACCCATATCGGCGTGCTCGATCGCGGACGGCTTGTGCAGGTGGGCAGCCCGCGGGAGGTCTACGAGGACCCTGTCAGCCTCTATGTCGCCGACCGTCTCGGATTGCCGCGGATCAACGCGCTGCCCGCGGACCTGTTCGGCGGCGCGCCCTCGGGCGCGACGCAGATCGGGCTGCGGCCCGAGCATATTGCGCAGGGCGACGGCAAACCGTCGAAGGTTGTCCGGGTCGAACATCTCGGTGATCAGACGCGCCTGCATCTCAGCCTCGAAGGGCATGACATTGTCACGTTGACCGACGCCCATACCGATCTCGAGCCCGGCGACACCCTCGCCATCCAGCCCCGCAACGCCCTCTACTTTGACGCCGGCGGCCAACGGATACGCCAAGGAGGAACCATGAAGCTGTTCATCAACACCAAGGAGACCCTGGTCACCGAGGCGATCGACGGCACGCTGCGCACCTCTGGCGGGCGGCTCGCGCGACTGGACGGGTATCCGCATATCAAGGTCGTGGTCCGGACCGACTGGGACAAGTCGAAGGTCGCGCTCGTCTCCGGCGGCGGGTCCGGCCACGAGCCGAGCCACGCCGGCTTTGTCGGCCAGGGCATGTTGACGGCCGCTGTCTGCGGCGAGGTTTTCGCCTCGCCCTCCGTCGACGCGGTGCTCGCCGGCATTCTCGCGGTCACCGGGAGGGCCGGCTGTCTGCTCATCGTGAAGAACTACACCGGCGACCGGCTGAACTTCGGGCTCGCCGCGGAGCGGGCGCGGGCTCAGGGGCTGAAAGTGGCGATGGTGATCGTCGACGACGACGTCGCCCTGCCGGATCTGCCGCAGGCGCGCGGCGTTGCGGGCACCCTGTTCGTCCATAAAATCGCCGGCGCGCTCGCCGAACAGGGCGCCGATCTCGACACGGTCGCCGAGGCGGCCGAGCGCGTGGTCAAGAGCGTCGTGTCGATCGGCATGTCGCTCGACACTTGCACCATTCCCGGCTCGCCCAAGGAGGAGCGGATCGCGCCTGGCAAGGCTGAACTCGGCCTCGGCATCCATGGCGAGCCGGGCATCGAGCAGGTCGGCTTCTCGAATGCGCGCACGGCGATGGAGATGGTGGTCGATCGGCTCGCGCCGAATATCGGCTCCGGCGCGCATACGGCGCTCCTGAACAATCTTGGCGGCGCGACGCCGCTCGAGATGGCCGTGCTCGCGGAAGAACTGATGCGGTCCCGCATCGGCGGTCAGATCCATGCGATCGTCGGCCCCGCCCCGATGATGACCTCGCTCGACATGCAGGGCTTTTCGGTCTCGCTGCTGCCGACCACGAAGGCCGAGGCGGACGCGCTCGGCGCGCCCGTCGCCCCTTGGGCCTGGCCGGGCTATGCGCCGGTCAGCGACGTCTCGACCCTGCCGCTTCCCGACGGGCTGACGCCGATCCAGCCAATCCCGTCGAAGAACGACGAAACGCGCGCATTTATCGAGCGGTGCTGTCAGATCCTGATCGCCGCCGAGGCCGATTTGAACGCGCTGGATGCGAAATCCGGCGATGGCGACACCGGCAGCACGCTGGCGACGGCGGCCCGAGCGCTGATCGGGGCGCTCGACCGCTTGCCGCTGGCGGATCATACCCAGCTCTACCGCGCGATCGGGCTGGAGCTGAGTCAGACCATGGGCGGCTCCTCGGGCGTGCTGCTCGCAATCTTCTTCGCCGCCGTCGGCGACGCCTCGGCAAGCGGCAAGGACGTGATCGGCGCGCTGAAAGCCGGGCTCGACCGAGTGCAACAGGTCGGCGGGGCCCGGCCGGGCGACCGGACGATGATCGACGCGCTCTTCCCGGCGCTCGAGGCGCTGCACAATGGGATCGGGGCGGCGGCGCGGGCGGCCCGTGAGGGCGCCGACGCGACGGCCATGATCACACGCGCCCGCGCCGGCCGCGCGAGCTACATCGCCGCCGAGAGTCTCGCCGGTCACAACGATCCCGGCGCAGAGGCCGTGGCGCGATTGTTCGAGAAGCTGACGGGCGCAAACTAGATGGCGACTTGAGACGCTGGCGCGGTCGTCGGGGCCGGATGCGCCTTGCGATTCCAGGACTTAAACCTGCCGCAGCTTCGCAACGATCTCTCCGGGCTTGTGACGCTTGCGAGCCATGCTCTGATCCTCCGTGTTCGGGTGAAAACCCGTACCTCACGTCGGACCCGCTCAATGGGGGAGGATCACTTAGCGGCGAAACCCGGACCGTAACCCAATCTAACTCATTGATTTTCAGAGCGACCCCTTCAGGACTCGAACCTGAAACCTGCTGATTAGAAGTCAGCTGCTCTATCCAGTTGAGCTAAGGGGCCGTCGGCGGCTCAGATAGCTTGAATCGTTCGCCGGGTCTATCGAACGGTCCGAGGCCGCCGAGGGCGACTGGCGTTTCAACGCCTTGGCGGCGCTTGGGCGCCGGGTCGCCTGCTGCGCCGGACCGGACGGCGGCGGAGACGGCGATGCGGGGCGCCGCTCGGAGATCGGGGGCGCCGCTCGGACCACGGGTGGACCCGATCGGCGGAGGAGTTATTGATTCCAGCTATGCGCGTTTCGGGACGAAGGCCGGGTCGCGAGGAGCGCGCCGCGGCGCATGGGGAGGCTCGCATGAGCGATGATCCGATTTTTCGGCCAGGCCGCATGGCCGCGATCTCCGGAGCCGCGCGATCGCCGGATCCGCTGGAGGTCCGAGGACATCATCGCCAACCGCCCGCCCCTGTCGCGCTGGCGCTCGGGTGTCGCCGATGCGGCGAAGGCGGCGTGCGCCTGACGCCGAGCGCCGTTCGCAGCCCCGCCGCGCCTTCTCAATCGCAGCTTTGCGCAGCGCCGACCGAGACCATCCGCCCATGACCCACGCCGCCCCGCCCCACTCCGCCGCGCTGCGCGTCGAGCCCGTCGCCGGGGCGGCGCTGTCCGATCTGCTGCCGGAGCTCGCCGCGCTCCGCATCGAGGTGTTTCGAGCCTATCCCTATCTCTATGACGGCGATCTCGCTTACGAGCGGGCGTATCTGAGCGGGTATGCGCGCCAGGAAGGGGCCGTCGTCGTCGGCGCGTGGGACGGCGCTCGGCTGGTCGGCGCGGCGACCGGCGCGCCGCTCCACGGGCAGAAGGGCGCTTGGGCGCGACCGTTCGAGGAACGCGGCTATGATGTCCGAGAGATCTTTTATTGCGGCGAGTCCGTGCTCTCGCCGGAGTATCGCGGGCGCGGCGTCGGCCATGCGTTTTTCGATCACCGGGAGGCGCACGCCCGCACGCTAGGTCTCACGCGGTCGACCTTCTGTGGGGTTATTCGACCGGAGGATCATCCAGCCCGACCGGCGGATTTTCGGCCGCTCGATGCGTTCTGGCGGAAACGCGGCTACGCGCCGCTCGAGGGCGTCGTGGCCAGCTTCGAATGGAGGGAGGTCGGGCGCAGCGATGAGACGCCCCACGATCTCCAGTTCTGGATCCGAGACCTATAGGTCGGTCCCCGGCTCAGTGCGACCAGGGCAGGCGGCGCTTGTGCGCGAAGTTGCCGCCATAGCCCATCGGGCGGATCGTGAGCTTGCGCTCGGCGGGCTCGATCACCTGGGCGACGACGCCGTGCTTCCGCGCATAGGCGAGCGCCGCATCCTTGGTGTCGAACTTCATCTTCACCTGGGTCCGAGTGTCGCCGGAGCTGGTCCAGCCCATCAACGGATCGATG